>JAOMAI010000018.1 GCA_028344155.1 Candidatus Nitrosopelagicus sp. | reverse complement strand
GAATTAGTATAATCCTACTTAACATCGGAATGTACTTTGTAGCACCGGCAGCAGCAATCGTTGCAATCAAAAAACGCTTCTTTTAATTCTAAAAATTAGCGCCAGATTTTTTAATCCTAAAAACAATATAGAACATGGATCCCTGTAGTCTGGATGCAATATTACTTCCATCAATGTTTGCAATAAAGAATAAAATTATTGGAACACCTTGTTATGAAGATCCATCTTGTATTGGATATACGATCGTTGTATCCATCGGATTATCATATACAATATATCGTGTTTTAACAAGAAATATGAGTAAAAAAGGACGACGCGAGGCTCTTTTCAAGTTCTTTTTCAGAGACGCCAAAAATTAAATACACACAAGATAGACGTCATTCATGCCTGAGTTTATCGAAGAAGAGACTGGAAGACGTCTTTATCATGAGAATGAAACTACTTTAGATATTGAAAAGGAAATAGCCAAAAAATTTACTCCAAAAAAAGGTGAGGTAACATCAAGTTACATGCATCGTGATATGGATGAAGAAGAACCATTTGATGTGGACCGAGCAATTGATGCAGATGGTGTACCTGTTTTACAGGAGAAATCAAAATTATCCCTTTTTGACGTTGAGTACAAACTTGCAGGTATGAATGTGGTGCCGGTTGACAAAAACACAGGTAAAGCTCTAGACGAAAAGCAAGTTGAAACTTTGAGAAAACAACTAATGAAAAATTGGCAATTCGTGGATGAGGATGAAGATGAGTAGCGTTTGTGAAGATTTAGAAGCAATTCAACAACAGATGCTTGCAAATGTAATTGCAAAAATGAGAAGAGAAGCAAAAGCCAAAAAAGAAAAATTAATCGCTGTTCAGTAATACTTTACTTTTTATTAGAGAAACGATCAAATCAATTCAGTGGGGGGCAACTCTGCTTAAAATCCAATACGCGTTAACTCCTGCGTAAACGGCAGATGCCACTCTGTCCTCACTATAATTATTATACTCAAAGTTCTTAGCTACATTATGAAAGATTCAGTCTATGATCCAAGATGTAAAGAAATTCAACATCATGATGGTGTTAGATTTGCAGCAATCATTAATCATGCTGGTGAAAAAATTGCTGGAGGTTTCACTGATGGTGTTACTCCGTATGAAGGAGATGAAACAAAGTTAAATGACTTTTACAAATTTGCACTAACCGTATCATTAAGAACTGATGAACTAAAATATTCACTTGGTGCGCTAAACTACATTGCATCAAGACGTGATAAAGTAATTTTAATCAGTTTCCCATTCCCCGTTACTACAAACATACTTTTGATATCTGCTGAACCTGGTCTTGATATTGAAAAATTAGCTGAAAATGTTGTTAAAATTTTCTCAGATGATTCATCTGGTTTTACAAAGACGCTTGCTGACGACTAGTCTTTTTTCTCAACTACGTGGATTAATTCTTTTAATTGCCTTCTTTGTTTTGCAGGTCTTTTCTTAATTGGGTATCCTACACACAACAATGATGTAGGTCTGAGTTCTGTTCCTATGATTTCTTTCACTCTTTCTTCATCAAACATGCCTATCCAAATACTGCTTAATCCTAATGCAGATGCGGCTAATTGTGAATATGCCGCAGCAAGAGTTGCATCTTGAATTGAAAATTTCATAATTACTTTTGCAGGAAAGTCCAGTTTCACTCTAGTTGGATTCATGCAAAATACTAGTACCAATGGAGTGTTCACATAGGCTTGTTTGTTTGCTGCTTTGACTAATTCTTCTTTCGTATCTTTATCACTGATGTAAAAAATCTCAAATCCCTGAAAATTACCTGCTGTTGGTGCAGTATCTGCAGCCGCTAAAATTTTGTCAATTTTCCATTTCTCTACAGGATTTTTGGAAAATTTTCTAGTTGATCTTCGAGTTGCCATAACCTTGAAAATATCTGTATTCAGCTTTTTCTCTGTTTTTTTATTTAGAATATTTGTCATTAATCCTAGCCTAATCGATAAATCTTCACCTGGATCTTCCTTTGGCTCATATCCTTTAGGCCACGTGCGTTTAGGATCTATTTTTTTATCCATAAGACTCCTTTAATCATTGAGATAAAAAATTTCCCTATCTCTTGGAATTTGACACAAAACTTTCAGTAGCCATTTTCATCTCTTTCACATCGGTCATTGAATGTGCATCTGAAAATGCTCCAAGTTTACCTGGTAAGAAGAATATGCCATTTTTAGCTATCATCTCAAAATGATAGTTGAATAATTTTGTAGAATCACATTTTGCTGCATCTGCGGCATTGTTAATCTCCGTCATTCCATTTCTTGGAAAATGTGTCATGAACAATGAGCCTTTTCCTGTAACTATCACATCTTCAGAAAAGATCTTTTTTAGCATTTTTGTTGTCTCATTTCCTAATCTATCTAATTTTTTGTAAAGTGTATTTTTCTTATTTTTCAAAATCTGAAGTGTTGTATCTCCTGCAATCATTGACAATGGATTTGCAGAAAATGTACCCCCTCCAATGTAGGTTCTACTTTTTTTAGAATTTATTGATGTGTTTGCATGTTGCATAATCTCATCTTTTCCACAAATCACTCCAATTGGAAATCCTCCACCTACAATTTTTCCAAGTGTAACGATATCTGGGTCAAGTTTCATAGTTGGGTAAATACATCCGTATCTGAATCTAAAACCTGTAACAATTTCATCTAGCATGAATAATGAATTATTTGCTTTTACCATCTCTTGTAATCCTTGCAAGTATTCTTTAGTTGCAGGGATTGCTCCTCCTCCTCCTAAAACTGGTTCAACTAAAACTCCAGCTAAATCCTTTTTCACTGATTTCAAAATTTTTAATGATTCTTCCAAATTATTCAATGGTAATGATACGATATGTTCTTCATCTGTCAATCCTTGACTTTCAGAAACATCAAATGGCCAGTTTACCGTTTTGAGTAAATCTGTTGTATATCCGTGCCATCCTCCATCAATTTTTGCAATAATTTTTTTACCTGTCATCGCACGAGCTAATCTTACCGAATACATTGTAGCCTCGGTACCTGTTGATGCATAACGAATTTTTTCTGCTACTGGAACAGCTTTAGAAATATTTTCAGAAAGTAAAATTGCATTTTCATTTGATGTTCCATGCATCCATCCTTTTTTCAATTGTGCTGCTGCTTTTTTCTGGACTTGTTTTTGGGCATGTCCTAAAATCAAACTCCAATGCCCCATCCAATAATCTACATATTTGTTGGAATCTACATCTTTGAGAAATCTACCTTCTGCAGATTTTGTGATAAATGGGTATGGCTCAAAAAATCTAATATTATGATGAACACCATTGATGTGGACTTTTTTTGCTTTTGCAAATAGTTTGGATGACTCCTTTGTTTTTCTCCTGTAAATCTTTTGTATACTGGTCATATCCTACCTATTTTCTTTCCTTTCATTATATTACTGATCGCCAAAAACGGTCATTCATGCCTACATTTTGAATGGTTTATAATGCCTTCAGCAACTCAAATTTTCGCATACGTAACGCTTTGGCGGCGCCTTTGATGAAGTATGGCAAGATGCCATTTTGTGATTTAGAGGCCTCCAGTTACGCATACAAAATGAGGATCTGATCAAAAGATCAAATCTGAGATGTGAAGATTATGTGCATTCCGTTAATTCCAATAATAGAAATTAGTTGTGCAAAAAATGTACTTTGAAAATAAAATAATATAGAATCCGTTTGATCCTGACGGACCTGACTGCTATCAGATTGATACTAAGCCATGTTAGTTATTGTAGTAATACAAGGCAGACGGCTCAGTAACGCGTAGTCAACCTAACTTATGGACGGGGATAACCTCGGGAAACTGAGAATAATACCCGATAGGTCATGATGCCTGGAATGGTTTATGACTCAAATAATTTATTGCCGTAGGATGGGACTGCGAGCTATCAGCTTGTTGGTGAGGTAATGGCCCACCAAGGCTATTACAGCTACGGGCTCTGAGAGGAGTAGCCCGGAGATGGGTACTGAGACAAGGACCCAGGCCCTATGGGGCGCAGCAGGCGAGAAAACTTTGCAATGCGCGAAAGCTCGACAAGGTTAATCTGAGTGGTTCCTGCTAAAGGAACCTTTTGTTAGTCGTAGAACCACTGATGAATAAGGGGTGGGCAAGTTCTGGTGTCAGCCGCCGCGGTAAAACCAGCACCTCAAGTGGTCAGGATGATTATTGGGCCTAAAGCATCCGTAGCCTGTTCTGTAAGTTTTCGGTTAAATCTATGCGCTCAACGTATAGGCTGCCGAAAATACTGCAGAACTAGGGAGTGGGAGAGGTAGACGGTACTCGGTAGGAAGGGGTAAAATCCTTTGATCTATTGATGACCACCTGTGGCGAAGGCGGTCTACCAGAACACGTTCGACGGTGAGGGATGAAAGCTGGGGGAGCAAACCGGATTAGATACCCGGGTAGTCCCAGCTGTAAACGATGCAAACTCGATGATGCGTTGGCTTGTTGCTAGCGCAGTGTCGCAGGGAAGCCGTTAAGTTTGCCGCCTGGGAAGTACGTACGCAAGTATGAAACTTAAAGGAATTGGCGGGGGAGCACCACAAGGGGTGAAGCCTGCGGTTCAATTGGAGTCAACGCCTGAAACCTTACCCGGAGAGACAGCAGAATGAAGGTCAAGCTGAAGACTTTACCAGACAAGCTGAGAGGTGGTGCATGGCCGTCGCCAGCTCGTGCCGTGAGATGTCCTGTTAAGTCAGGTAACGAGCGAGATCCCTGCCTCTAGTTGCCACTATTACACCCTGGTGTAGTAGGGCGAATTAGGGGGACCGCCGCAGTTAATGCGGAGGAAGGAAGGGGCCACGGCAGGTCAGTATGCCCCGAAACTCTGGGGCCACACGCGGGCTGCAATGGTAACGACAATGAGTTCCAAAATCGAAAGATGGAGGTAATCCCTAAACGTTACCACAGTTGTGATTGAGGGCTGCAACTCGCCCTCATGAACATGGAATCCCTAGTAACCGCGTGTCATTATCGCGCAGTGAATACGTCCCTGCTCCTTGCACACACCGCCCGTCGTTTCATTGAAGTTTGCCTTTAGCGAGGTGATGTCTAATTGGCATTATCGAACTTGGGGTAAGTGACAAGGGAAAAGTCGTAACAAGGTGACCGTAGGGGAACCTGCGGTCGGATCACCTCCTTAGAAAGAATTACGGAAAGCACATAATCTTTGCATCGCCATCGATGCATTACATCATGAAAATGATGTAAGAAGGATGTAGCCGACTACCGCACTAGTTCGGCAATGATCGTCATGCATGTGTCTTGTGTAAATTGTGGCCGTAATTGCCGGTGTAAAGACGGTAATAGAGGGATTGCTAGGTTTGAGTAGAGATGAAGGACGTGGCAAGCTGCGATAAGCCCGGGGTAAGCGCACGCGACTTATGATCCCGGGATGTCCGAATGAGAATCTTATGTTTTACATACTCCGTTACATAGGTGGCGGAGGTCGAACCGTCGGAATTGAAGCATCTTAGTACGACGTGGAAGAGAAATCAATAGAGATTACCCAAGTAGTGGCGAACGAAAAGGTAACAGCCCAAACTGAATCTGTTATGGTAACTTAACAGAGATGTGGTGTATACGGGCTCATATAATGATCCTAGAACATAGTTGAAATAATCTGGAACGTTTTGGCATAGAGGGTGATACCCCCGTAAACGAAATGGTATAGGATTAGATGAGTACCAGAGTAGATGTCCTTGGTAGTGGGCATCGAATATTAGGAGAAAGTAGCTTCTAAGGCTAAATATAACTCAAAACCGATAGTGCACTAGTACCGTGAGGGAAAGCTGAAAAGTACCCCGGAAGGGGGGTGAAAAGTGCATGAAATCTATTACTTACAGACGTGCATAGCATGAAAGGTGATTTTTCCAGATTGGAGGTTCTAGCAATAGAGCTAAAGATTTGGAGCTCAAATCGTCAGTGTTATGCGTTCCGTCTCGAAACACGGGCCAAGGAGCTAACTGTCATGGCAAGACTAAACCAGTAAAGGTGGAGTCGAAGGGAAACCGAGTTCTCGCAACATTAGTGAGGAGAAGCGTGTGAAAGTGCGTTGAGTCATGGCGGCTAGGCTAGAAGCCAGTCGATCTAATCCTGAGCAAGCTGAAGGCGGGCGAAAGCCCGCTGGAGGGCTGAAGCAGTTCTGACGTGCAAATCGTTTGTGTGACTTGGGATTAGGGGTCAAAAACCAATCTAGACTGGCGATTGCTAGTTCCAACCGAAGCGTCTCGTAGGGCGTCCTTAGTGGAGATAGCGTTTCCTGTAGAGCACTGATAAGGGAGTATGGGGAAGAAATTCCTCGCTCCCCATTCAAACTCCGAAGGGATATGCATTGTAGAAGCTAGGAGACGGGTTCGTGTGACGTAAGGTTCACGACCGAGAGGGGTTTAACCCAGACCGAAGTTAAGGTCCCTAAATTTTTTCTAAGTGTCAAGCTAAAGTGTGTGTTCGCGCCAAGACAGCAGGGAGGTAAGCTCAGAAGCAGCTATCCTTTAAAAAGTGTGTAACAACTTACCTGCCGAGCGTGGGCGCCACAAAAACGGACGGGGCTAAAGAAAAGTACCGATACTTTGGATACATGCCAATGGGCATGTCATGGTAGGTTGGCGTAGTGATTGGGTCGAAGCAGGGCGGTGACGTCCTGTGGACCATTTTCTATTGCAGATCTTGGCGGCAGTAACAGCATAGTAGAGTGAGAACCTCTACCACCGCAAGCGCAAGGGTTTCCAGGCAATGCGTTATCAGCCTGGAGTTAGTCGATCCTAAGGATTACCTCAACAGAGTAATTCGAAAGGGAAACTGGTTAATATTCCAGTACCTTGCAAGTTGCGTTATTATCTATATGAACCACTTCCGGATAGGGAGAGCATAACCATCGTTGTGTCTAAGCGTTCTAGAGATGGGGAGTGTCGTAATGACGAGAACCATCTCGAGGCGTTAATGGCTCTGCGTTAGCAGAGTTCTCTTGAGTCCAGGGGACCTTGAAAATTTGTGTAGAAAGTGACTTGCAAGCTCGTACCGAGAACCGACACAGGTGCGCTGGCTTAGAAAGCTAAGGTGCTACGGGTATACCGTATGGTGAGGGAATTCGGCAAATTAGTCCTGTAGCTTAGGTATAAGGGATGCCTGCACACTTCATGAGGAATGGGGTGAGCAGGTTGCAATGACAAGGGGGTTTCGACTGTTTAATAAAAACACAGGCGACTGCTAGTCCGAAAGGATTTGTATAGTCGCTGAATCCTGGCCGGTGCGGGTACCTAAAACTTGGGTTCAACCGAGCTAAGGGCCCGTTAACGCCGGGAGTAACTCTGACTCTCTTAAGGTAGCCAAATGCCTTGTCGGGTAAGTTCCGACGCGCATGAATGGAACAACGAGAGCCCCACTGTCCCCACCTACAACCCGGTGAAGCCACATAAGGTGGACGAACAGTCCATCAACTTCCATCGGGGAGAGAAGACCCCGTGGAGTTTTACTGCAGCTTGTGCTTGTAGTATAGTAAAGATTACATAGTGTATTTGGGAGCTATGCCTCATTTTCTTTGGGAAATGAGTGAAGCAACGATGTAACACCAAATTATTTTTGCAGTACTACTTACCCGGTGCAGACCGGGGACATGTGCAGGTAGGCAGTTCGGCTGGGGCGGCACCCCTCTGAAAAGATATCAGAGGGGCCCAAAGTTTAGTTCAAACGGGTCAGAAATCCGTTGAAGAGGGCAAAGCCAAAAACTAGACTGACAGGATTTCCAAACGCACGGAATTCTGAGACGAAAGTCTGGCTTAGCGATCCTTCCTGCGCCCACTATTGGGGCCGGAAGGTGACAGAAAAATTACCCCAGGGATAACAGGCTCGTCGCGGGCGAGAGCTCCTATCGACCCCGCGGTTTGGTACCTCGATGTCGGCTTTTCCTATCCTGGTCCTGCAGCAGGGGCCAAGGGTGAGGCTGCTCGCCTATTAAAAGGGAACATGAGCTGGGTTTAGACCGTCGTGAGACAGGTCGGTCTCTGCCTGATGGAAGCGTCGCTGTCTGAGGGGAAGTTGCTCTTAGTACGAGAGGAACAGAGCATCGTCGCCGCTGGTGTACCGGTTGTCTGATAAGGCAGGCCGGGCAGCTAAGCGATTTAGGTTAAGTGCTGAAAGCATCTAAGCACGAAGCCTATCCCGAGACATGACAGCGTTACGTTAGTTGAAGGTTCGCAGCAGAAGACTGCGTTGATAGAATGGAGGTGTAGATCACAAGCTTCGGCGAGTGGTGAGCCTGCCATTACTAATAGACCAAAACATCGGTACGGCCACAAACATAGAAAGACACATGCATGGCGTTTCATTTTTTTGACTCTCCTAGTGTAAACTAGGCATGCCAAATCTTATTTTTTAAGTAAATTTACATAAGACATATTTTGTTTTTAGAAATTAAAATAAAAAAAAAAGATAGTAGTTACTCTATAATAGATTGTTAAGAAAATTAATTTAAAATTATTAGTCTTAGTCTACTTTTTTCACTTTTGTTGCGGCTGGGCCTTTTTCGGATTCACCAATTTCAAACTCAACTTTATCGCCGTCTCTAATCTGACCTTGAACTTCTGTCTTGTGGACAAACAAGTCCTTGTCTTCATTTTCGCGTTCGATAAAACCGAAGCCTTTTGTTTGGTTAAACCATTTTACGCTTCCTGTTTCCATCTTGACCTGTTATAATTTGCTGTCTATTTATATCTGGTTTTTTTCATTAGGCAAGACTAATAATATTTACAATAAATTAGGTAAAACTAACTAATTATTATAAAAAAAGTTAGGAAAACCTAAAAAAAATACAATTTATTAATCTATGACTGTATTATAATACATGAAGATAGAATATAGAAAAAAACAATCTGTGTTGACAAGATTTTGGAATTGGTTTGAAAAATCCATCACTACACAATGTTATCTAATTGCAATAATTATCCATAAGGTGAATACATCTCGTAGTTTTGGATATGGAACTTTATTTTAATTTCATGCATTAGGATTATTTTTCATAAAATCTTTTAATGCAATTTTTAAGGCAAGAGTTTCAATCTTTTGTGATTTTTGACCTGCTAGAAAGAAATCTGTGGAATCTGAATTTACCAATATTGAACTTGCACCATCTTCCATCTCAATTTTTGCGGTTGTACCGTGTTCTAAAATCTCAATCATTTCCATCAAATCTTCATGTCTCAAGTAAAGAGTTTTTTCTTCGTCATCTGTAAATAACCATGTAATCCTACATCCTTTTTCTCCTGGTAGATATGGTGTTTCTATCTTGAAATCTTCAGTCATAATAATTGATTATTTTATGGGTTGAAAAGTCTATTCAATTTGTTGTACCTAGTCTGTTTATTCTAATCTCCAGACTTTAAAATAGTCGTGAATGAAATAATATGGAATTGGAAATATTACAATTAGCTGAAGAATATTATTACTATACATTTGCTATTGTCTTTGGAATTGGTCTTTTACAAGGTGCGATTCTTGCTCGAGGTATAAGAAGAAAGTTTCCCAAATTAAAAAAATATGCAAAAGGTGTATCAATAATTATTTTAATATTATTTTCAATTAATGCTGCTGGAAATATTTCAAAATTTGCAGAACCATCTAAAGTTGAATTTACTGAGTTTGTAGTTCCTGAAACTCCTGAAGCGGCATTTCTTTTACTTATTGATGTCCTTGGATTGAATGCAGGAATTATTGCTGTAACTGGAATATTCATTTCTATTACTTTGATACTGTTGTTTAGATTTGCGGAACTGAATAGCATATCGCGTTATTTCATTTTTACGATAAGTGTGATTGTTTTTATTATTGCGATGCTAGGTAGATTTACTGACTATGTTCCTAGTACCTTTCAAATAATTTTGTATGTTATGTATCAGCTAGGTATGACACTTGGAATATTTGCTATAATGCGTAGACGTGAAAAAGATCCTTTGGAAGATTTTGGCTAATTTTATTTTTCTAAAAATACCTTAAGACCTGCACATCTATTACGAATTGTTACTTCTGTAACTCCTGATGCTTCTGAAATTTCTTTTTGAGTTTTATTTCCACCTTCTGTAATGCATGCAAGGTATAGTGCCGCGGCTGCCAATCCTGTAGGATCTTTTCCTGCAACCACCCCAATTTTCTTTGCTTTTCTTAAAATTTCAACTGCTTTTCGTTTTGTTTTCTCTCCTAATCCTGCAACACTTGCTATTCTTGGAATTCCATTAATTGGATCTGCAACTGGAACTTTTAGGTCTAATTCTCTAAAGACCAATCTGTAACATCGTGCTACATCTTTTCGTCTAATGTTTATTCCATCTGCAACGTTATCCAAAGTTCTAGGTGTTTCTGTATCTCTACATGCTGCATAAACACATGCAGCTACTAGTCCTTGAATCGAACGACCTTTAACTAATTTTTTATCAATTGCTTTTCGGTAAATGTATGCCGCTTTTTCAATAACAGCGTCAGTTAATGATAATTTATCTTTTAATTTATCCATCTCACTTAATGCCTGTCTTAAATTTTTATCAATGGATGTATGAGCTTGTGATCTACTATCCCATGTTCTAATTCTATCAAATGATTGCTTCATTGCTGATGAAAGTGGTTTTCCTGTTGCGTCTTTATTTACTGCACCAATCACTGTGGATAATCCCATATCGTGCATTGTAATTGATGTTCCAGTTCCAGTTCTACTCTTATCTACTCCATCGTTTGCAAATGATCTCCATTCTGGTCCACTTGCCTCGCTACCTTCTGATAAAACGATGCCACATGTTTTGCAAACTATTTCACCTGAATTATCATCCGTGATTAGTGTAGTTTTATTACAAGAAGGGCATCTTTGTTCGTTAGATGATTTCAACTATTCTAATGCCATTTTGAAGTTAATATGACTTCACAACTAATCTTATGGTTAATTGTATGTCTTTATTCATGAAATCATTCTATATTCTTATTCTAAACAGCAAAACTCTTTATTCGCACTTTAAATTAATCACAGCATGAAAACATCAAAAAAATCATCTGTAACAAAAAAACCAAAAGTTGTCGGTATTGAAGTTCTTAAAAAAAACGGTGTTGATGTTGATGCACTTGTGAAACAACTTATCACAAACGCATCTGTTGAATTTACGGCATATTACTACTTCACAAATCTTAGAATGCATGCCACTGGAATGGAGGGTGAAGGAATTAAGGGAATTATTGAAGATGCACGTCTTGAAGATCTAAGTCACTTTGAATCATGTATTGAGAGAATATTTCAGTTGGGTGGCAGTTTACCAAATGACGCACAAGCATTTATCAAAATGTCTGGATGTGAATTTTTACAATTACCAAAAAACCCTACTGACATTAAGGCAATATTAGAAAAATGTCTAAAGGCTGAACAAGGTGCAATAGTAAACTGGGATAAAGTATGTAAAATGACTCATGGAAAGGATCCTGCAACATATGATATTGCAAAGGATATTCTTATGGAAGAAATTGAACATGAAAGTTGGTTCTTAGAATTATTATATGGACGACCTTCTGGGCATATGCGACGAAAATTTTCTGGAGAACGTCCTCACACACAAAAACATTCTAGAGCATTAGGCTAATCATTTTTCAAAATTATTGAACCTGTATTAATTTTTTTATCAACATCAAGCATACAATATGCGTATTGTGTATTTTTCATTGATGGAAACATAATGCTATTTGGATCCTCGCTATGTCTTAAACCGATACCGTGACCAAGTTCATGCGTCATGATGTATTGCACTGTGTCAACATGAAAAAGTTGAAAATTTCCGTCACAGCCGTATCCTCCTAATGCAACTTCCACTATTCCTTTTCCAAGATTTGCATGTCCTAGAACTCCTTCTCCCATATCTCTGACAACCCATGTTACCCAAAGATTTGCATTAGCCTTTGTTTTAGTTGTAGCAAAATTTATTTTTACTTTTTTTCCATCATTTGCATTAAATTCCATATCTTCCCACATTTTGAATGAATTCACTAATGTACTCACATGATCTAATGGTAATGCTGCAGGTTGGTCATTAACATAAATTTTGTATTCCAAATGATACACATCATCTCTTAGTACATACTCTGGATTTGGAAATCCTTGATTTCCAATCTCAATTTGTTGATCATAATTCCACTTTACATAATCCCTCATAAATTTTTTAATAACATCATTACTTGGATTTGGAAATTCAATGTATCTTTTATCTTTACTGACTATATTTTCAATTCTGTCTAAATACCTGGAAAATTCCCATTGATTTCTCTCATTAATTTTTTCCTCCTCCTCTGACAATTCTCGCACCTCTGGTAAATCAACTATTAGCAAATTACTATCAATCAAAAAATTAATTCCCTTCAAAAATTCTTCATCAGGAATCTTATCTGTTGCCCACCATCCTGCAGTATTTTTAATCCATGCTGGAATTGGTTGAACTGATGATCCTGTTATAGTATTATCTGATGATTCAACATTAATGATTTTATTTTCTACAAGAAATTGTAATGACTTCAAAAATTCTTCATCAGGAATCTTATCTGTTGCCCACCATCCTGCAGTATTTTTAATCCATGCTGGTACTGTTTTTGGAATATTCAATGTAAATACTTCTGGTCTTTCAGCTTCATTATACAGATATTTTTTTACATTTTTTGTTGCGAACTCATAATAATTTTTTACAACATGATTTTCGGGTGACAATTCATAGGCTTGTTCAAAATATTCTAATGCTTGCTTGTATTCTCCATAATTTCCAAAACCCACTCCCAATCCAATCAGTGCTGTAATATTCTCCGGTTCTTGTTGATTTACCTTGTAAAATTCTAATATTGAGGCCTTATGTCTCTCAAGATTCTCTAATGCAATTGCTTTCATCAGTGATGTTTTTGTATTTGTTGGTACAATTTCTAAAATTTTATCATACAGTTCTAATGCTTCGTGATATTCTCCAATCATAAAATGTTCATTTGCTTTTTTGTATAGATTTGGAACATCTTTTATCCCTTCAGCAAATACGTCGTTAATACTAGGAGATAAAAATAATACAAAAACCGCTGATATGATTAATGAATACTCTCCAACTTTTCTCTTTTGCATACAAATTTGTTCTATTTTTCAAAATTAAATGATTCTACAAAATGGATTTTATACTAGATTCGAGATAAAATCACATCGCCTACGAATATCTTCTTTATTTCATTTCTTGTTTTTAATTTCAATGCCCCATCCTTGTCTATTCCTTGTAACACTCCTGAAATATTCCCATTTGATGTATTTATTGTAATTTTTTTACCAATTCCTTCTGCTCTTTTTGTCCATTCCTTGATGATTTTTGTTTTTTTGCCTTTATCTAATTGTAATAGATTTCTTTCCAATTGTAATAGAAAGTCTTTCAGAAGTAATTTTGGAGGTGTTTTATCATCTTTTTTTCGAAGTGAATTTATTCCATAAAAATTTGGAGTTTTTGATAATTTTTTTTCAATTTTTTTTACATCTATATCAAAATTTATTCCGATTCCCAAAATTAGATATTCGATATTGTTTGCTTGAAATGATGCATCGACTAGAATACCTGCAACTTTTTTTCCATTCATTGTAATGTCATTTGGCCATTTTACTTGGGTTTCTATTCCTAAAATTGATTTAATTGATTTTGATAATGCAACTGCACATGTAATTGGAATTAATGTTGAACTTGAAACATCAAATTTTGGGTGAATGATTATTGAGAATGAAATTCCTCCTTTTGGGGATGTCCATTTTCTATCTAACCGTCCTCTACCTGCTGTTTGCTTTTCAGCAACAATTATTGCTCCATTTTCTTTTTTATCTGCTGCAATTTGCTGTGCAAAATTTTGTGTTGAATCAATTTCTTCAAAATAGTGAACTCTTTTTCCAATTATTTTTGTTTTGAGATCTGTTGTAATTTCCCACGGTAATAATTTTTCTGTATCACTGATTAATCTATATCCTAATTTCTGTTTTGATTCTATTTTGTAGCCTAGCGTTTTGATTTTTTTAATATGTTTCCATACTGCAACTCGACTAATTTTTAAAACGTCACTAAGATCCTCACCTGATAAATATTCTGAATCATGTGTTTGAAAAAAAGATAGTACCTTTACCAATCCTATATTGTCAAATGATGTATATGACATTAGAACCCTATGTCGATATCAAATCCGCCATCATCTCCCGTGTTGGATTCTCCCATATCATCTGTGTCTGTATCCATTCCTCCCACATCCTCTGTTGGAATGAAACTTCCCATACTGGTTCCAATCATACTAAACATCATTGAAAACATCATCATGTCGATTATTCCAAACATCATCATTGAAGGTAAAAATGATTTATCTTCTTTCAACTTTTGTTCTAATTCTTGCTTGTTACCGGATTTGTAGGTATTTTCTAATTGATTCCATTTTTCTTGTAAAATTTTTAATTGACGTTCAAATTCTTTGTAACCCTCTCCTGTTGGGTTAATCTCAATTTTTGTACCAAGCCATCCTTTTTTCTCATTCACTTTAATCAATCCTGAATTTTCCAATTTCTGTAAAATTGATTCCAAATCTTTTGGTGCGACATTTGATTCTTGAGAAATTTTATCAAATTTGGATACGCCTCGGCTAATTACACCTAAAATCACTGTTTCTTTATTTTCTTCATCCATGATAGTTTATCTTATATTTTCTTTTTAAAATATTGCCTAAAAATGTAATTGAATTTTATATTATAAGGACATAGGACGTTTATGAATGAAACTAAGATTATTCCAATCTTTCCTTTAGATTTGGTATTATTTCCTAACCAAGATCTTCCATTGAGAATATTTGAACCTCGATATAAGCAGATGATTGATGATTGTATGCTTGGCGAGAAAGAATTTGGGGTTTGTCTTGGGCATGATAGTGCAACTCTATCTAATTGGCAGGCGCCATATGATATTGGAACTCTAGCAAAAATTGTTGATTGTAAAGATGTGGATTCTACCAGTGGTCATCTATTCGTTAATGTTAGAGGTCGTAGAAAGTTTAGAATTATTCGTTTAATCTCTCCATCTCTCAAAAAAACCGATGATTATGATCCTTTTACTATGGAAGGTGCAAAAACCGTAGAACAATTGCATCACAATGATGGTGTCGAAAAGAAAATGTATATTCAGGCTGAAATTGAAATGATTTCTGAAATCGATGAATCAATATCTCTCAATGATTGGGAAAATCTGGTAGATTTGTGGAAAAATAAAATTAAAAAAACTAACGGAAATCTTGATTTGACTTCGCACCAACTGGATCATGTTTTGGAGCAATATTATCTAAAAACTGAAACTCCTACCATGGAGTATGTTCATTCATTATGCGCATTAGCATCCCAAACACCGCTAGATCTACAACCAATTCTAGAATGTACCAATTTAGACCAATTACTCCAAAGAACTACCAAATTACTCGAATCCGATATAAACCACGAATAGTTTCAAACCTAAAGTTCATAAACCATGAAAAACTATGAGCTAAAATTCGGAAACACAACATGGAAAAATTTGGAACTTTAGAATTTGTATTGGATCGTTATTCTGGAACTTGGTGCTGGAAGATTTCTGGAAACCGTGCTGTAAACATGGCATCAAAATTAATTCCACGTGGCTGGTATGGGGATAAACCTGATGAAGTCATCGTCTCTGATAATGATGAAAACATAAAAAAATTAAAAATGATTAATGATAGATATTCTTTTGAAATTCTTTCAAGTTCTGTATGGAAACGAAAAATCGCACCTTTAACAATTAAAAAAACAAGAGTCCCAAAAATCGAGAAATTACAACAGGCTACTCCTAGTAAACAATTCAAAGGAAATTTACTAGACTTTCAAAGAGAAGGTTTGGATTTTTTAATTAAATCCAGTGGAAATGCATTACTTGCTGATGAAATGGGTCTTGGAAAAACTGTCCAAACACTTGCATATTTATCAAAAGAGAAAAATTCGTTTCCTGCATTAATTGTCGCACCCCTTGTAACCTTGACAAATTGGCAAAGAGAAATTGAGAAATTTCTGAAGAAAAAGGGGAAAAATGGGAAAGTCATTGATAATGAGTATCCTTCTAGTACAATGATCAGAAATGGGAAAAATGCAGATATTGGAGAATATGATTTTTACATTATTAATTATGAATTACTTTCTAAAAGATTACCTGACTTACTAAAACTTGGAATACGTTCTGTTGTATGTGATGAAGTTCAACATTTAAGATCTAAGACCACTCAAAAATATGCTGCTGTAAAAGCACTTGCAACTGATGAAAGTGTAAAATATAGAGTTGGTTTATCTGGAACGCCGATTTACAATAGAGGTTCGGAAATCTGGCCGATTGTTGATATATTAAAACCGGGTCTTCTTGGAAGTTTCAAGGAGTTTTGTGAATATTTCTGCTATGTAAATGAAAAAGGGAAAGCGATAGTTCTTGAAAATAAACGTGATACATTGCGTAATCAATTAACAAAACATGTTATGTTGAGACGGAAAAAATCTGATGTTCTCAAAGAATTGAAAGCAAAAGTACGTTATTCTTCACCTGTTCAGGCAGATGAAAAATTCTATAAATCCGAATTACAAAAAATTTGGAAGAAACTTGAAGAAGAACAAAAATATGCAGAATCTGCATTTGATAAATCTGCATCATATCATCGTGCAATAGAAAGTGAAAGGCAGGCAGCAGGTCTTGCAAAATTGAAACATGTAACTAATTTTGTAAATGATATAATGGAAATAGAAGAAAGCGTTGTAGTATTTTGCCATCACAAGGCAATTCATAATTTATTACATCAAAGTTTGGCAGGTTACAACCCTTCATCAATTATTGGTGGTCAAACTGATGTTGTACGACAACGTGAAATTGATAGATTCCAAAAAGGACAAACAAAATTAATGATTGCAGGTTTGAGAGCTGGAAATGTTGGAATTAATTTAACAAATGCAAAATATGTGATATTTGCAGAACTAGATTGGAGTCCTGCAATTCATCGTCAGGCAGAAGATCGATTGCATAGAATTGGTCAGAAAAATACCGTTTTTGCATATTATTTAGTAGGAAAAGGAACTCTTGATGAACATGTTGCAGAAATTCTCACAGATAAAGAATTTGAAATAGATTCTATATTGGATAAACAAGGTGAATCCTTCGAAAATAAAGAAAAGGCTAAGATGATTCTTGCTCAAATTCACGATAAACTTGGGTCTAAATTATAACATCAATATTTTTTAATCAAAAATTTCTATAAGAAGCATGGATTTTATGTTAGAAGAAGAAATGCTTGATTTGTTGACATTCTGTTTACAAAATCCTAACTCTGATGAATTAGAATCAAAAAAATCTAGATTCAAAGAAATTGGAAAAGAACTTTTTGATGATGGCGGGGTGGATGCAATGGAGAATTTTTTCTTCGTAGTGGACAATCGCATCCAAGCTGAAATTGAACAATCTCCAAAAAATTTCCGTTCTTTATGGAATGGAATATCTGATGAATGGAATCACCCCTAGGAAAATTCTTCAAAAAAGATTATTTGATGTTCAGTTATGCTTTACCAATTCTGAACATCGAGATGCCACATGTTGGACATGTACCTTTTGTTGCTGGTTTACCATTTTTCATGGTGACAGCTTGGGTACCATTCATTTCTCTTTTGTCTCTGCATTTTACACAGTAACCTATTACCATGTACACTAAACTGCTCTCTCTTATTAGCAAAAACCTGTTAAATTTTTTAAACACTTTTAGTTATTTTCTGATGTAAATCTTACGAATAAATTCAACAGTTTACATTATATCTAATTCCATGATTAATTTTCTTATGAAAAAAGTCTATTTTGGAATTTTA
>JAOMAI010000017.1 GCA_028344155.1 Candidatus Nitrosopelagicus sp. | reverse complement strand
CTAACCACCAGAAATATTTTCATGGTCTGGCTTAGACGATGTACTCACTACTTATTCATAGTAGTAGTCGCAGTCAACTCAACTTTGCTAACAATCAACGCAGGGGACTACATCTTCTATACTGATTGGGCCTGGACATCGTTTGTAGTATTCTCAATATCACAAACTCTTATGCTCACTGTAGGTGCGTGTTACTATCTCACCTTTACTGGAGTACCAGGAACCGCAACGTATTATGCACTAATTATGACAGTCTACACTTGGATTGCAAAAGGTGCATGGTTCGCATTAGGTTACCCATATGACTTCATCGTTACACCAGTTTGGCTACCATCAGCAATGCTGTTGGACTTAGCGTACTGGGCAACAAAGAAGAATAAGCACTCTCTGATACTGTTCGGCGGAGTCTTAGTTGGAATGTCATTGCCACTATTCAACATGGTCAATTTGATCACTGTGGCTGACCCACTAGAGACTGCATTCAAGTATCCAAGACCAACGTTACCACCATACATGACCCCAATAGAACCGCAGGTAGGTAAATTCTACAACAGCCCAGTTGCACTTGGTGCAGGTGCTGGTGCAGTATTAGCCTGTACATTTGCGGCTTTAGGTTGTAAACTTACAACATGGACATACAGATGGATGGCCGCTTGGTCAAAGTGGGATTAGAAAAACCCATTCCTTTTTCATTTTATTAAATATCCTTTAGGCTATGCCTTATTCTACAAATTTGCTCAAAAACGAAATTTGTATTTAACCTATTTCTAGTAAATCAACTAATTCTTCACACTTGGTGATCATAGATTCACTCGGCTAGAGAAAACCTGATTATGAAAGTAATTAGTCTTGGCTCAACAATATCGTCAAATTGCTATAACCGAACCAAAACCATTTGTAAAATGGGTTGGAGGTAAAAGACAACTTATGCAAGTATTGGAAGATAATTTTCCAAAACAATTTAGTATTTACCATGAACCATTTCTGGGTGGCGGTGCTGTCATGTTCAACCTATTATCAAAAGAACCAAAATTATCGTGCGATGTATCTGATTTCAACTCTGAACTGATATTGGCATATGTCACAATTCGAGATAAACTTGGAAAACTAATAGAATCTTTAGAAAATCACTCAAAGAATTATCATAAAGATTCTTCAGAATATTATTATGAAGTAAGAAAGCAAGAACCAAAGCAACAAATTGAAAAAGTATCGAGATTAATTTTCCTCAATAGAACATGCTTTAACGGATTATACCGTGTAAACAAAAAAGGCCAATTCAATGTGCCTCTAGGTCGATACACAAATCCGAATATCGTCAATAAAGAAAATTTAACGACTGTAAGTAAAATTCTACAATCTGAAAAAATTAAAATTTCATGTAGAGGTTTTGAAGCAGTTTT
Organism: Candidatus Nitrosopelagicus sp.; assembly: GCA_028344155.1. Lineage (GTDB taxonomy): Archaea > Thermoproteota > Nitrososphaeria > Nitrososphaerales > Nitrosopumilaceae > Nitrosopelagicus. The sequence goes on along the minus strand of JAOMAI010000017.1, from coordinate 17,612 downwards.
AGATGATGCCAAAAAGGGTGATCTGATATATTTTGATCCTCCATATCAGCCAATTAGCAGTACTGCAAATTTCACTAGTTACACTAACCGGGATTTCACAGAAAAAGACCTTGAGAGATTAGTTGATTTAGCAAATCAGCTTAACTCAAAAGGCTGTCATGTATTGTTATCCAATTCAAATTCAAAAATTGTTAAAGATTTCTTTTCAGAAAAGCATTGGTCCATATCTGAAATTAATGCAAATCGTGCAATCAACTCTAATGCTCAAAAGAGAACTGGACACAAAGAAATCATTATCAAAAATTATTAAAAGCTTCGAGTGGGATCTGAACCCACGACCTTTACATTACCAATGTAACGCTCTACCAGGCTGAGCTATCGAAGCATGAATTTTTCAATATCTGGAATCCTTATAATTCTTGATTACTTTTATCTCGACATCAACTGTTAAATTTCTCGCAAATTGTTGTTTTTCTAGTGGAGGGGTAGTCAAGCCTGGCCAAAGAAAGCATCATGCTTTTGGACACGCGGGACTTAAGATCATAATAATGGGTGATCCCGTCTCTCAGGAGTTCGAGGGTTCGAATCCCTCCCCCTCCACTTTATCTATTATTTCTGAGACCTTTGGAATTTAATTTCTCATAAATTTCTGGTATTGACCATGCATAGCCAATACAGTGACAATCTTTTGCCTCACATAATTCACAATACAATTCTCCTCTTTGAAGAACAATTTCTGCAATTCTATTTTGAATATTATTTTTTAGAATTACTCTATCATCCTCAATTGACATTAATTCTAATTTTGGTGCATATTTTGCAAATGTCTTATCTTTTAGCATTGAACCCTCTAACATGTATGTAATATAGCCGGCGAAACTATTCACGCCTTTCATAGTTAATTTATCTTTATTTTTTTCGTAAACATCAAAGAACTTTTCATAAACTGTTTCTGAAATTGTTATTGATTTGAATCCTGGTTTTGGCATTTTACTTTCTCTTACCGTACTTTCAAGTACCAATATATAATGTTTTATCCATCAAATTTGTTACCTTATGCGTAAATCATTTTTTATTATAATTAGACTTTATACGATAGGTATCTAGTATTTTCATATGGCTCGTGGTTACGATGAGACTGAAGTAAAATTCCGTTTGATAAAACTTCTTCATTCATCAAAATCTGGAATATCTGGAGTTGAAATTTCTGAGAAGCTAAAGATTAATCGTGTAACAATGTCCAAATATTTGAATAAATTTGCAGCAGAAGGTACTATTACACAGCAAAGTATTGGAAATCTGAACCTGTGGTTTGTCGATGATGATATTGAACAATTAAATTTTCCAGACGATTATTTTTTGGCACAAGAAAAATTTGCTTCACATGTAATTGATTGTACTGAAAAACCTGCTTACAATTTGATAAAAAATTGTATTAACTCTAAAGCAAAAATGGATAAAATCGTCACTGAGATAATTCTTCCAACAATTCCTCAAGTACAAAAATTGTTTGATGATGGAAAAATTGGAAAATCTGAAGAACAATTGATGACTGGAATAATCTCAAATTCTGTTCAAATGATCACTCACCATTCAAGTTATTTTGAATCTGGAAAAAATATAATAATATTATCCGCTGATTCTGAGTCTTCATTAATTTCTGAATCTGCAGGAGCTGCATTTCGTTCTCAAAATTGGAATGTATTTTCTATTGGTGATATGTCGTCATCAATTGATGTTTTGTTTGATCTTGAACTTAGAAAATTGCTTTCAAAAACTTGGAAATCAAAAGAAGGTGTAATGATAATTCTTGTATTTTCTCAAACTGAGGAAGGTTTGAAATTCATCTCTGATTCATTTTATTCTGTAAAGGAAAAATCTGAGAATAATTTGTTTATTGTGTTATCTGGAAAAACCGGGAAAAAAGTCAAAATTAAAGGAGATTTGTCATCTCCAAAACTTGAAGATATTCTTCAATGGTCCAATACAAAATATGAAAATCTATAGTAAATTAATGGGCCCGATGAGATTCGAACTCATGGCCTTTCGATTATCAGTCGAACGCTCTAGCCAAGCTGAGCTACGAGCCCTCGAAAATTTTCGAGGATTTGGTCATTTAAGTTTGCTGTTCTTTCCACTTGATTGAGCATCCGATTGAAGGGTCAAAATCTTTTTCAATTTTTTGCCCCTCTAAGAATTTCTGAATATTGTTTATCATCACCTTTTCACTTACTTCTGCTTCTGGACTCATAGCATCATCAATTCGTCCATGAAAAATTAATTTTTTATCTGAGTCAAACAAGAATGGATCTGGTGTACATACTGCTCCATATTTTTTTGCGATTTCTTGGGTCTCATCGACTAGATAGTCGATCTCTAGTCCTTTTTCTTTAGCAACAGCTTTCATACTATCGAAATCGTCATCTGGATATTTTACGGAATCATTACTGTTAATGCCCACAATTGAAATATTATCTTTGAATTTATCCTGTAGTTCTTTAATTGCATCGATTTTTGCTTTTACGAATGGACAATGATTACACATGAAAATTACCAATAATCCTTTTTTTGAATAATCATTTAGAGAATGCATGTTATCATCAATTCCTTTAAGATTGAATTCTGGTGCACTGTCGCCGGTTTTTAATGAAATAACTGATTCTAACTTAACCATAAAAAAATCAATTTCTATAAGAAATAAAAAGATTTCAGATATTCTAAAAGACAACAATTAAACTCTCACAATTATTCAAGCAGTTAATGGGCTTGTAGTTTAGACTGGTAGAATACTCGCCTTGCACGCGAGGGGTCAGGGGTTCAAATCCCCTCGAGTCCACCATTTTTTATTAATCGATCATTTTCGAATATCGAACATGAAGGTGGATTTAAATATCATTGATATGAGAAATTTACTATGGCAGGTTATGAAGCCTCAATAGCAGTTTGGATTCCACTAATTGTTGGTCTAGCACCGGGACTAGTTTACTGGTTCGCAATTACTGGAATGAAGAAAAGAAGATAATCTTCTATCAAATCTTTTTACTTATTTTATTTTTCTTTAATTCAATATTATTTGATAAATCCTACCTCTTTACAGAATCCGAGAGTTTATCTTAAACAAAACCATCCCTATACGTGATGTTTAACATAACTGCATTAGGTGGTACTTTTGATATCATTCATGTCGGCCATATCGAATTAATCCAAAAAGCAGTATCTATTTCTGATAAAATAATAATTGGTTTAACATCTGACGCCTTTATTTCAAAGAATGATAAAAAGATCATAAATAATTTTGAACAGAGATCTGAAAATCTAGAAAAAATAATTCATGAAAAATTCCCTGATTGTTCTTTTGAGATTGCAAAATTAGATGATGATTTTGGTCCTGCAGTAATTCAAGGGGATGTTGATGCTTTGGTAGTAAGTGAAGAAACCAGCAAAAAAGGTGATATTTTGAATGCTTTACGCAAAGAACGAAAACTTGACCCTGTCGAAATCATCATTATTCCTATGAAAATGGCATCTGACGGAAATAGAATCTCGTCTACACGTATACGAAATTCTGAAATTGATAGTTCTGGAAATATCTTAGTTGACTAATCGCTGTTCATAAATTGAGTAATCCTGATAAAACAAAAATTTTCGATATTTTATAATGTCAATAATTCACCCATTATTACAAAAATTACAGAATGATGTTCAGCAATTACAAAAAGGACTACAACCAGATCATCTGTCTTTTTGGTATCAGAAAATTATTGCTGATACGAAAGAAATGGCTCCTCCATGGTTACAAGATAAAATCAATGTAAAACAAGATCCAATTCTACCAATGAAATTCAATCTTGATATCTCCAAAAGAGCAGTTCGATATTTTATGATTGCAGTTGAAAATAATTTGTCACAAATGCCTTATTCCACTCAGCTTTATTTCTTGAAAGTTCAAGAAATATTAGGTTTTGAAATGGATAAATCATTAGTTTAGATTTTCTTTAACAATTTCTACAAATTCCTCATTTGTTGAGGTATCGATAATTCTGGCTTTTTTTTCAATAACTGATTGCATGAAATCTGTAAATCTAGAAACTTGTTCTTTATCTTTTAACACTAAACTGTGTACGGATTTATCTTTTATAGAAATTACAACCTCTGTTTCAAAAACATCAATTATTTCTGTAATGAAGGTTTCATTTCCTTCTTTTACAAAAATTAAGCTAGCTAACTTCAATGCTTCATACTTGTCTTGTGTGATAATCTCTACTTTATTCATCTGATAGTAGGAATTTTGATAAATTCTTTTTTGCCTCTTCTCGTTTTTGTTGATGTATTTTCAAAAATGAATTAATTTTTTCAATTAAAATTGATTTCAATTCTCCAGTTAGCATTTTACCTGATTTATAATCTTCATAAATTTTCTTTAATTTTTCATCATTTGGCTCAAAGAATATTCTTAGATATTGAAAAGAGACATCGATATCTGGATTTCCACCCAGTTCTCTATGTTTCTCAATATCCACTTGCCCACCTGAAAATCCATATTTGTTAATCTTCTTTTTTACTACTTCTGGGGAATCTGTTGTATAGATAGTACTTTTTTCATCTGATGCTGACATTTTTCCGCCAGGTCCTGTTAGGGATGGAATCATAATGTTATGTATTAAAGATGGCTTTGGCTTGTTTATTTTTGGTGCAACATCTCTGGTAATTCTGAAATGAGGATCCTGGTCTACTCCAAGTGGAATTAACACTGGTAAATCTTCAATGAAACATGGTGCTGATTGTAATGATGTATAGAAAATCATCCCAACATTAGTATCATTTGTAAAACCAAATACGGCTTTTGTATTTGAAAAATTAATTTTCTTTGCAACTTGAGCTGCAATAGGATATAATTTTTTAATATTTCTAGTATTGATTATTATCTTTGTTTTCTCAGGATCAAATCCAAGTGCAATAAAGTCTAAGGCATTTTCTAATGCAAATTTACCTGTATCTTCTAACGTCAAATCAGATTTTGTATAAAATTTCTCATCATCTGTTAACTGAAAGTAGATATTTACATCAAATTTTTCCTGTAACCATTTTGCAAAAACCCATGGAACCAAGTGACCAATGTGGGTGTTACCTGATGGACCACGTCCTGTATACAAGAAGAATTTTTTTCCTTTTTCAAAATTTTCCAAAATAATATTTAGATCTCTATGAGAAAAGAAAATCCCTCGTCTTAACATGAAATGGTCTTCTCCTGTAATCTGCTTTATTTTTGATAGAATTTCCGGTGAAATTTTTTGAGTTCCAAATTGTTTAGTTAATTTATCATAATCTATGTCTCCCTCCACATTCCATGGAGTTACGACAAATTCATCTGATGACATTCAAGTTTGACTTAGGTTAAGCTTTAAAAAGTCTTTTTGGGACGTTGTACTGTGTCACAAGTTTTTCATGATATAGAAAAAAAAATTTTAGAAACACTACAAAAAGTTCCAAATCAAACTCCTGAGCAATTATCAACAAATACTGAACTTTCAATTGATCAAGTTCGTAGAGGAATTGAATGGTTACGATTGAAGGACTTGGCGATAGTGGATGAATCTCAAAAAGTAACCTTCTCCTTAGGTCCAAATGGACTTGATTCTCTAAAAAGTGGATTACCTGAACGAAAGCTCATCAATATGATCAAAGATGAACCTAAAACATTTGATCAAATTCGTTCTGTATTATCTGGTGCAGGATTTAATGTGGCAATTGCCAATGCTAAAAAAAACGGTTGGATAAAAATTGAAAAAAATAATTCTGAGTCTTTAGTATCAATCAAAGAAAAACCAATAGAAACACCTGAAGAAAAACTTCTTTCATTCATAGGAGAAAAAACTATCTCACAAGAACAAATTTCCAATCCTTTAGCTATGAAAATTTTACTTTCTAGACCAAATTACATTATAGAAACTTCGGAAAAAACAAAAACCATATCATTAACCGACGCTGCACTTTCTCTTGATACTAGTGCATCTTCAAGTGGGGCGATTGATGTTGAAGCCGATGTACCTTCCGTCTTTGCAGCCAGAACTCATCCATTACAAGATACTATTGATGAAATACGTGAAATCTTTGTCAATCTTGGTTTCTCTGAAATCTTAGGAAACATGACACAATCCAGTTTCTGGAATTTTGATGCTTTGTTTACTCCTCAAGATCATCCTGCAAGAGAACTTCAAGATACTTTTTATCTAGAAAATCTAGAATCAAAAAACCCTGCTACTTCATCTCAAATAAAAAATGTGTCTTCATCTCATAATAAAAACTGGAAATATGATTGGAAATTATCTGAATCACAAAAAATGGTTTTACGAACACATACTACCTGTGTCACTATAAAACATCTTGCAGAACAAAAACCTGAAAATGCAAGAATATTTTCATTAGGCCGAGTATTTAGAAATGAAAAAGTTAGTTACAAACATCTTGTTGAATTTAATCAAATTGAAGGAATTGTTATTGGAAACAATACTACGTTACGAGATTTAATGGGAATCCAAAAAGAATTTTATAAAAAATTAGGGCTAACAAAAATAAAATTTTGGCCAACATTTTTTCCATACACTGAACCATCTTTACAAACAATGGTGTACAATGAAAAATTAGGAAAATGGATTGAACTTTTTGGTATGGGAATTTTTAGACCTGAAGTAACAAAGCCACTTGGTATTGACAAACCTGTTTTAGCTTGGGGAGGAGGAATTGAAAGAATTGCAATGCTAAAGTATGAACTAGATGATGTCAGAGAATTTTACAACAATAATCTAAGTTGGTTGAGGAGTGCATAATTGCCTGTTGTTGAATTAAACATCAATCGAATTAGAAAATTAGTTTCTGGAAATGTTACGCGTAAACAAATTCTTGATGCATTACCATTTCTTGGTTTAGATATTGAATCTGAAGAAGGAGATGAAATTAGAATTGAATATAGTCCAAATAGACCTGATTACTCTACAGATTATGGAATTGCGACTGGTTTACAAGGTCTATTAGGAATAAAAAAAGGAATTCAAAAAACTCCCATCAAGAAAAAAGGAAATTATTCAATTAAGGTTGATTCAACTGTAACAAAAATTCGACCATATGTAACCGGAATCGTCGCAAGTAATGGAAAACTAGATGATGTTGCAATCAAACAATTGATGAACATGCAAGAAGATCTGCATGATGGAATAGGAAGGAAAAGAAAAAAATCATCTATTGGATTACATGATGCTGATAAGATCTCTTTTCCTCTAACATACACAACCGTCTCACGAGATCATAAATTCATCCCATTAAACGGTAGTACTGAACAAACAATTAATGAAATTTTAGTCAATACTGAGGTAGGACAAAATTATGGTTCAGTAATTGAAAATGCCAAAAATGTACCTATAATTTTTGATTCAGACCAAAACACCATCTCCTTTCCTCCGATAATTAATTCTGGATTAACAACTGTCACATCAAATACCAAAAATATTCTAATTGAAGTAACTAGTATTGATAAAGAGGCAGCTGAAGACATGCTTTCTGTAGTTGTATCAATTTTACAAACTGCTGGATTTGAATTTAATGAATTAAAAATAACTGGAAACAAAAATTCTACACCTCAACTAAAGGAAAAAATCATGATCTATGACCCAAAATTCACTTCTGAAATAATTGGAATAGAAATGAGCCCATCAAATATGGTAACATGTCTAAAAAAATGTAGATTAGATGCGTTAGTAAAAGGTAAAAAAATTACTTGCATTATTCCTCGATACAGATTTGACATATTCAGTCCCATGGATTTGACAGAAGAAATTGCACTTGGATATGGAATTGCAAACATCGAACCAAAATTATCACCATCTACAACAATTGGTCAAAAAAATGATGTAACAATTAAAACAAAACTTATTAGTCAAACTGCAGTTGGTCTTGGATTCCTTGAAGCAATGAACTCTAGTCTTACAAGTAAAAAAGTTCTATACGAAATGACAAAAAGAGATTCATCTCAAATAATTTCTGTACTGGATTCAAAAAGTCAAGAGCACACAATTCTTCGTGATTCTCTTTTACCTAGCTTGTTAGACAATCTTTCAAAAAATATTCATGAGTCATATCCACAAAAATTATTTGAAACTGGTGTGGTATTTTCTAAAGGAAAACCTATTGACGAATCAATCAACTTGGCAATAATAATTGCATACAAGGATACAAGTTATTCTGAAATTAAAGCAATAATGCAGTCTCTTCTTAGAACCAATTTTAAAATTAATTCAGAAACAAAAACTTCTAAAAATAATGAATTATTTTCAAAAGGTAGGCATGCTGATATTTTTGTAAATGAGAAGAAAGTTGGAGAGATTGGAGAAATTGATTCTAATATATTAGAAAATTTCAGAATCAGAACTTCTGTAGTAGGTTTTGAGATAAAATTATCTGGATTAATATTTGACTAGCTGAAATTAGTAATGCCCAAAGAGCACGCATTCAGACGGATTAGGATGACGAGATCGTAATGATTACAATGATTTCTAATTCACCCAGGTTTGCGACATATCGGGCAACCCCGGTTTCAGATCTGAAATGAGGATTTGGCTAAAACCAATGATTTTTTGCGAGTCAGGACCGGGGAACATCTTTTAAAATTTTAAATGTGCATTTCTAAAAATAATTTTGATTGAAATGGTAAATTATTGGCTTGCAAAACAGGAACCAAGTGGGCCACGGGGTTATCATATTCTTGATCTAAAAAAAGACAAAACAACTGTTTGGGATGGCATCCATAACAATCAAGCACTAAAGTTTATGCGTGATGCAAAAAAAGGTGATGAAATTATCTATTATCATACGGGTGTTGAAAGACAGGCGGTTGGGATAATGACAATTACTTCTGATCCATACCCTAATCCAAAAGAGGATAACAAACGATTCATTGTTGTAGATGTAAAATTTAAAAAATTATTTAAAACTCCTATCACACTTGACGAAATGAAACTTCAAAAAAGTTTCAAAAATTGGGAACTATTACGAATAATGAGATTATCTTTCATGCCTGTCCCTTCAAATATTTGGAAAACTATTTTAAAATTATCTGATAAATAATTTTCTCAATAGGATAATTGATATACATGAACCTTGTAGTTTTACTATGGCAACAGCATATGTACTCATTAACTGTGAGCTTGGTTCTGAGGAAGCAATTATCGGTCAGTTAAAAAATCTAGAAGGAGTAATAGAAGTTCACGGTACATTTGGTGCTTACGACATTTTGGCAAAAATTGAATCGTCAACAGTTGAAGCATTACGTGAAACAATTACCTGGAAGATTAGAAAAATAGAAAAGATTAGATCAACCCTAACCCTAATGGGCATAGAAGGTCAAACCTAATCACTACCCTTTTTGTTAAAATGCTCTTACACTTTATTTTTGTAATCAAGGAAGAAGATCTACCACATCGTAAAGAAGAATTCGAATATGTAAAATCCATGGCAAAATTTTTCCAAAAATGGATTGAAGATAATTTTTCAATATCGTATGAAATTCAATGTGATGAAATGATTACAGAACCACGTAGTATACTTCAGAAACTTGATTCTCACACCTTACTAGATGATCATCGTCAACGTGGAAAAGAAATTTATCATTTCTATCTAACACATTTCAGACCTTTTTGGACTGATTGTACATGTGAAGGATTTCACGCTGAGAATTTTGGAATGGCTCTTTGGCAAAAACCAAAAAATGGATATGATGAATTGTTTCTTGCAGAAAAAAATTGCACTACTGTATGTCATGAAATTCTACACGAAATGCTAAGACAGAAAAAACATAAACGTTACATCGAAGATGTTCATGATCTACAGACTCAACATCTCTTTAATGATTTACCTTTTATTCAATATGATGAAAATTATAAAATTACTGAAAACAAACCGAAATTTCTTTCAATGGATATTTCTACGATAGACTTCTAACACTTTACGACAGAATAAATTCTATTTTCAAAATTTGCAGTTTTAAATTCTAATTTATTCTCTGCATCATCTTTTCTTGATTTACTAAGATCTCCTAATTCAATTAATGCGTCACTTTTGAAACCTACTGATGAACCATAAATTGCATCAATTAATTGTGTTCCATGTTCTCCACTTTTTATATCATCAGCAATTTCATAAAATTTTGCAACATCTTTTTTGTTGATTGCATTTCCTGTTCCTTTGTTAAATGCAATTGCCATATACATTCCGTTACTTTTTATTGCAATTGGAACTTTATGCTCTTTTCCAGATTTTCCTGGAACACTTTCATTTATCAAAACTTCACATTTATGATACATACTTGAAACATATGCAAAAAATCTATACTGTGCATATTTCCCTTTTTTGTCTTCTTCACAATTAACAAAAATTCTATTTAGTAGTTCTAAGGCTGTATCATTCATACTTTGTAATCTATCATCAATTCTTCCTCTCTCCAAAAGTTCAGAGTCCGTATCTTTTGCGACTAATTTTAAAATAAAATCTGGTAAATTATAATTTTTTAATGCTGTAACATATGCACCAGCTTGTGACATTCCAAATTTTGGAAAACCCTTCTTAACCATGGATATTACATCTCCTAGTTGATTGGCATTTTAATAATAAAAACACAAAGCAAATATTCCATTTTCTCTTATAACTGTATGTTAAAATTCTGAAAAATCAATCACTGACCGTTTATAAACTGAAAATTTCATTATGAAATATTGTCTAAAATCGCAATAGAAACCACGCCAGAAATGGTCAAAGAAGTATATCATAAGCTAGAAAAAAACATTTCAAAATTTAGAATCACACTAAAAAGACCTCTTACTCTTACCGAAAAAATTCTTTCTGGACATCTTGAAGATGAGTTTTTAGATAAACTCTTAGATGAAAAAAAGAATTATGTATTTCTTAGACCTGATCGTGTAGCATTACAAGATGTTACTGGTCAAATGGTAATGTTACAGTTTATGCAAGCTGGTTTGAAATCAGTTACATTACCGACAACTGTCCACTGTGATCATCTAATCCAAGCAAGAACTGAAGGAAAGTCTGACACAAAATTAGCAATGTATGAAAATAATGAAGTTTACAAATTTCTCGAAACTGCATCTAGTAAATATGGCGCCGGATTTTGGAATCCAGGTGCTGGAATAATTCATCAAGTAGTTTTAGAAAATTATGCTTTTCCAGGTGGTCTAATGATTGGAACTGATTCTCATACTCCAAATGCTGGTGGCTTGGGAATGATAGCTGTTGGCGTTGGTGGTCTTGATGCAGCAGAAACTATGGCTGGTATGCCATGGGAATTACTTTATCCAAAGCGAATTGGTGTCTATCTTAAAGGTCAACTAACTGGATGGACTGCACCTAAAGATGTTATTCTATACGTTGCAGGAAAACTTTCAGTATCTGGTGGTACAAATTCAATTATAGAATATTTTGGTCCTGGTGTGGAATCAATTAGCTGTACTGGTAAAGCAACAATTACGAATATGGGTGCTGAAATTGGTGCAACATGTTCGATATTTCCTTACGATAAAAGAATGGAAACATATCTGAATTCAACAAATCGAAAAGAGATTGCATCACTTGCTAATGATCATATGACATTACTTCAAGCTGATCCCGAAGTAGAAAAAAATCCTGAACAATTTTTTGATAAAGTAATTGAAATTGATCTTTCAACTCTTGAACCGCATGTGGTTGGACCACATACACCTGATCTTGCAAGACCAATTTCAAAATTATCTGATGAAGTAGATTCAAAAGAGTATATTGATAAAATCTCTGTTGCGTTAATTGGAAGTTGTACAAATTCATCTTATGAAGATATGTCTAGATCATCAAGTGTTGCTAAACAGGCTGAAAAACATGGAATCAAGGCAAAGATTCCATTATTAGTAACTCCTGGTTCTGAACAAATTCGTTCTACAATTGAGAGAGATGGACAAATTGATACATTGAAGTCAATTGGTGCAACAGTTCTTGCTAATGCATGTGGTCCATGTATTGGACAATGGCAGAGACCCGAACTTAAAGAAGGAGAAAAAAATTCAATTGTTACATCATTTAATCGAAATTTTCCTGGACGTAATGACGGAAAACGTGATACAATGAATTTCATAGCAAGTCCTGAAATTATAACCGCACTTGCACTTGGAGGAAGTTTATCATTTAACCCACTAGAGGATTCACTTGAGGGAAAAGATGGTAAAAAAATTAAACTATCTCCACCAGAAATTGCTCCTGAAGTACCTCCAAATGGATTTGTAAATACTGAGGGAGTTTATGTTTCTCCATCCGAGAATCCTGAAAATGTTGATGTAGTGATAGATCCTAAAAGTGATAGATTACAAAAACTTGAACCATTTTCTCCTTGGGATGGAAATGATTTTACTAAATTAAATTTAATATTAAAAGCAAAAGGAAAATGTACTACTGATCATATTTCTCCTGCAGGTCCTTGGCTTCGTCTTCGTGGTCATCTTGATAACTTGAGTGATAATTTACTTCTAGGTGCTGTAAATGCATTCAATGATGAGGTTGGTAAAGCAAAGAGTGTTCTTTCGAATAATATTGAAAATTGTTCAGATATTGCAAGAAGTTACAAAGAAAAAAATATGCATTGGGTTATAGTTGGTGATAATAATTATGGTGAAGGTAGTAGCCGTGAACATGCTGCAATGACTCCTCGGTTTTTAGGATGCGCTGTAGTAATCGCAAAATCTTTTGCGCGAATACATGAAACAAATCTAAAAAAACAAGGCATTCTTGCATTAACATTTGAAAATTCTAATGATTATGATAAAATTAAAGAAGACGATAAAATTAGTATTTCAGGTTTAACTGATTTTAAACCTGACACATCATTTGAATGTGAACTACAACATTCTGATGGAAATTCTGAAAAAATTATTCTTAAACATTCTTACAATACTTCTCAAATCGAATGGTTCACAGCTGGTTCTGCTTTGAATGTTTTAAAAAATAAAACATCGTAAGTGGGCCCGATCGGATTTGAACCGACGATCGACGGTTTTGGAGACCGTCGCCCTACCAGGCTAGGCTACGAACCCACAAGAATTCAAATACTGAGCGGGAATTTTAACTATTACCAAGGTTTATTTGCAAATTAGCAATATTTGCAGTAAAATGGTAAAACCTATTCTTCTCGTTGGTGGTGCAATTCCAATAATTTTTGCAATAATAATTGTAATTCCTTTAGTCACAGCGCCAGAAATAGCAAGGACTGCAGTAGATCCCTCTGATAAATCCGAAATAGAATTTATCACGCATCATCTTAGAAATGTTTCACCAGGCATAACAGATAGAATTACTGCAGACCAAACAGAAATTATTGTAATAAAAAACGATGGAACTGTAACTTACTCTATTACTAAAGATGGAAAAGTTAGTTCACCAAAAACAATTAAAATTGATAACTCACAAAGAATCAAACTTGTCGCAATGATTAAAGAAACTGGTTTTTTGTCATTGCCATTTGAATCATTTTCAATAAAAGAAGGAATTGAAACCTATCAAAAATTTGGTCTTAAAATTACATTAAATGATGATACTAATCAATTATACTGGCCTGAACCTAACGCAACAGAAAAAATGATTCCTCCAATTATTACAATGGTTCAAGAAGAATTGGAATTAATAATGGAGATCATAAGGGAATAAATATCGATGAGGCACAGATAGTCTATGATTCCACTTTCTGGAGATATTCCTGATTCAAAAGGCGCAATATGTGGAAAAATTGATTCTAATTCAATTGTTCGTGGTACTTCCACACTCAAACGTGGCTTTGCGCATATGCTAAAAAACGGTGTTGTCATGGATGTTACAAATGTTGAACAAGCACAAATAGCTGAGGAAGCTGGTGCAGTGTCTGTGATGGTATTAGACAAATTACCTTCTGATGTACGAAAAGCAGGTGGTGTAGCACGAACTGCAAGTATTAGAATTATAGAAGAAATTATGGACAATGTAACAATACCTGTTATGGCAAAATGTAGAATTGGTCATATGTATGAAGCAAATGTTCTAGATGAAACTAATGTTGACATGATAGATGAATCTGAAGTTTTAACTCCTGCTGATGAATACCATCACATTTGGAAATGGGATTTTACTACTCCATTTGTAAATGGTGCTCGCTCTTTAGGTGAAGCACTAAGAAGAGTTGAAGAAGGTGCAGCAATGATTAGAACTAAAGGTGAACCTGGAACCGGAAATGTCGCAGAAGCAATTTATCATATTAAAAAAGTCAATGAAGAACTCCGCACTATCAAAAGTATGTATGATTCTGATGATAAGCAAGAACTTGTTAAGATGGCTAGAGAATTCAAAGTATCTTATGATTTAGTTGAAGAGACAGCAAAAATTGGAAGATTACCTGTAGTAAATTTTGCCGCTGGAGGAATTGCAACTCCTGCAGATGCCGCTTATCTCATGTCATTAGGCTGTGATGGAATATTTGTAGGATCGGGAATATTCAAAGCTGAAGATGCTCAAGAACGTGCTCGTGCTGTTGTTTTAGCTACAACCTTCTGGGAAGAACCAGATAAAGTAAAAGAAGCACAAAAAATGATTGATGAAAGACAATCATTACTTGGTTTGGATGTAAAAAATTTAGATTTGAAAATGCAAGAAAGAGGTAGTACTGTATGAGTAAAATTAAGATTGGTATACTCGCAGTACAAGGTGATGTAACTGAAAATTTTTTAGCCACTATGGCTTCTATGAGTGAATTAGGTATTGATGGAACTGTTGTTCAAGTTAAAACAATTGAGCAAATATCCGAACTTGATGGTTTGATAATTCCTGGAGGTGAAAGTACTGTAATTGGTCAAATGTCCCTTGTAAATGGCGGATTAAAAAAAATTAAAGAAAAAATTGAATCTGGAATGCCAGTATTTGGTATATGTGCCGGAATGATTTTTCTATCAAAAAATTCCAAAGATAAGGTTGTAGGCAAAGTTGAACAACCTCTTTTAGATGTATTAGATGTAAAAATTGAAAGAAATTCTTTTGGACGTCAAAAAGATTCCTTTGAAGCAAATATTTCAATGGAACCTATTGGAATATCTTCTTTTAATGGTGTGTTTATTCGTGCACCCTCTGTATCTGAAACTGGTTCTGATGTTGAAATATTAGCAAAA
The DNA here is from genome assembly GCA_028344155.1 of Candidatus Nitrosopelagicus sp. Lineage (GTDB taxonomy): Archaea > Thermoproteota > Nitrososphaeria > Nitrososphaerales > Nitrosopumilaceae > Nitrosopelagicus. The sequence goes on along the minus strand of JAOMAI010000017.1, from coordinate 2,400 downwards.
TTTAATGAAAAAATTGTCGCAGTAAAACAAGGAAATATTCTTGCAACTGCATTTCATCCTGAACTTACAAGAAATATTTCATTACATAAATCATTTGTAAAATTAGTTGATAATCTTAATTAGATTCTAAATTATGCATTGCGATTAAATCTTGTTTAAACTGACTCAATATTTCTGGAACATCTATTTTTATTGAATCTTTTAATGAAAGTTCCTTCTGTTTCTTTTCATTCCATACTTTTGAATTAAATTCTGAAAGTAATTGTGTCATTTCTGACATATCATCTACATTTTCTATATCTGGTAAATTTTCTTTATGTATACTATCTTTTGAGTATAATGTTTGCCAAAGATGTTCTGTAATGAATGGTGTAATTGGTGCTAAAAGTTTCAATATTGTGGATAAAACTTTGTGTAATGTAAAAATTGCACCATCTCTTTCTTCATCGGTAAAACCAATTCCATATGCTCTTGCTTTTGCTATTTCTATGTATTGTGCAGCAAAAATATTCCATGTAAATTCTCTAATTGCAGTAGACGGAATAAAGAAATTATATTTTGAATATCCTTCTTTACAAACTGAAATTAATTTATCAAGTTCAGATAATATCCATTTATCTGATTCTGATAATTGACCTGATTTGATTACTGGAAAGCTAGATAGAAATCTTGAAACATTCCATAATTTACTTAAAAATTTTCTTGTAGATTCAATTTTTTGTTCTGAGCATCTAAAGTCATAACCTTGATTTATTTCACTTGCGCTCCAAAATCTAAAAGTATCTGCACCTGATTTTTCAATCACTGGTAAAGGATCAATTGCATTACCTTTACTCTTACTCATTTTCATTCCCTTTTCATCTAATCCGTAACCCATTATCCATGCTTCAGACCATGGTTTTTCTCCAGTTAATTTTTCACATCGTAATAATGTATAGTACAACCATGTTCTGACAATATCTTTTGCTTGAGGTCTAATTGCAGTAGGATATGTTTTTTTAAAAAATTCGTTATCTCGATTGAATTTTGTAACAAATAATGGAGATACACTAGAATCCATCCATGTATCAAATGTTCTTTCTTCTCCCGAAAATTCAGTGTTACCACATTTTGTGCATTTTTCTGCTGGACATTTATCTTTCCATGGACGATAATACTTTCCAGGTTCTGGAACAAATGGCTCTGAACATTCGTTACAATACCAAATTGGTATCTCGGTACCATAGAATCTTCTTCTAGAAATTGGCCAATCAATAGATATTGATTCTAGCCAGTTCATCAAAATTTGTTTGTGCATATTTGGATAGAACTCTATATCTTCTCCTAATTTCTTCATTTTCTCGAGTGAATCTTTCTGTTTTAGATAATATTCTTCCATAGGAACAATCTCAATTGGAGTCTTACTTCTTTCAGATAATGGAGTTCTATGTGATATGTCTTCAATTTTTTCTACAAGATTTGAATTTTCTAAATCTTCAATAATTTTGGTTCTAGCTTGTTTTGGTTTCAATCCTTGATATTTTCCAGCTACTTCTGTCATTCTACCGTCAAGCCCAATTGCAATAACTTCCTCTAATTGTAATTCTCTAAATAATGCCACATCATTTTGATCACCATAACTACAAACCATTACTGCACCTGAACCAAATTCAATTTTTGCAGAATGATGTGGTGTAATTTTTACTTCGTTATTAGTAAGTGGAACAATCAACTCTTTCCCAATTAAATCTGAATATCTTTCATCATTTGGATTAACTATAACTGTTTTACAAGCACAAAGTAATTCTGGTCTTGTACTTGCTATGATTATTTCTTTCTTTGTTTCTTTAGTGATAAATTTCATATAAACAAGTTTTGTTGGAATTTCTTCATACACAATTTCTGCATCCGCAATAGTTGTACCCGAAACCCAATCATAATTATTTGGTCTTGTTGCAAGATAAATTACTCCTTTCTTCCAAAGATCAATGAATGTTTCTTGTGTAAATTTTCTATAATCTTCTGAATCGGTTCGATAATAATTTTTAAAATCACCACTTAATCCTAGACTTTTCATTATCTGAATCATCTCAGCTTCTAAATCATCTAGTGCATTTTTACATAACTCTAAAAATTCACCTCTTTCTGTTTCTCTCATTCGTATTCCGTGTTTTTTTTCTGTGTACAACTCAACCGGTAAACCATTTCTATCTATCCCAATTGGAAAATACACATTCTTTCCAGACATTCTTGCGGTTCTTGCAATCATATCTATTTGTGCATAATGTGATGCTGCTCCTATGTGCCATGGTCTTCCTGATGGATATGGTGGTGGAGTGTCTATTGTATAATTTTTATCACATAACTGAAAGTCATAGAGTTTTTCATCTTCCCATTTTTTTAAAATTGCATTTTCAAGTT
>JAOMAI010000016.1 GCA_028344155.1 Candidatus Nitrosopelagicus sp. | reverse complement strand
ACATGAATGAAGTTGATCCTGAAATTGAAAATACCATTAAGAGAATGAATAAAACATGGGGAGGAGGATTTGAGGTAGAGTTTTTTGAAGACTGGAAAAAAGTTCTAAACTCAAAGATCAAAGAATTCAAAATTGTTCACTTGACAATGTATGGCGAAAAAATTGATGATGTTGCTAAAGAGATTAGAAAAAATCAAAATATTCTAATTGTCGTGGGAGCAGAAAAGGTACCTAGAACAATTTATGAAAAATCTGATTATAACGTATCAGTTTCAAATCAACCACATTCAGAAATTAGCGCATTGGGAATTGTCTTAGATCGTCTTCATAAAGGAAAACAGTTTGATATGAAATTCGATAATTCTGTAAGAAAGATTATTCCGACTAAAAAAGGAAAAAAGGTTGTTTCAAAGTAAAAATAGAGGGCAAAATGTGAGTAAATATGGTTGACAAGTATGAAGACCCTTTTGTAAAAATTGCAGCGATGATTGGAGGAGATGAATATCTCAAAGTTGCACGTTCATTATTAAAAACAGAAGATGCAACAGATGAAGAAATTGCTAGTTCCACAGGTCTTAGAATTAACATGGTTAGAAGAGTATTGTATGATTTGTTTGGAAAGGGCTTGATTACTGGTGTTCGTGTAAAAGATGAAAGAAAAGGTTGGTTTGTTTACAGATGGCGCTCAAGAAGAGATGAGGTTGAGAATTTCATAGAAAACCAAAAAAAGAAAATCCTCAATAGATTACAACAAAGATTAGATTATGAAAATTCTTCTGACTTTTACCATTGTGGTAACGAGGATTGTTCAAGGGCAACATTTGAAGATTCATTAGAATTATTTTTCAAATGTCCATCATGTGGTCAAGTTCTAAAACGTGGTGATTCAGATATAAAGAAACATGAAAAAACAAGAAAGAACTTTTCAAAGAAAATTGATCAGATTAAAGGCGATTTAAGAATTTAAAATTTATAACTTAGAATAATTTCATTACCACTTTTTTCAACTTTTTTTAATTTTAAAGGTAGTTTTGTTTTTAATGATGGAAAAGACATTCCTTCAAACAAACTAATAGTATTTTTTGAACCTAAAACATAAGGAGTTAGTGCTATAATCATTTCATCAATTAAATTTTTTTTCAAAAATGAGTGATTTAATGTTCCACCACCTTCTAAAAGTACAGTCTTAATTCCCTTTTTTGATAAGATGGATAACAGTTTTGCTATGTTCACTTGAGTTTTACCACATACAATTACATCAATAGGTAATTTTTGTAATCTATTTAGATTTGATTTTGATACAAGTTCAGATACAACAATTATTGTTGAAACACGTTTACATGTTTTAATTATTCTTGAATCATTCTTGATTGTTCCATGTGAATCAAGAATTATTCTAATTGGATTTTTTCCTTTAGCGTATCTAACTGTTAAGAGCGGATCATCCTGTTCTACAGTATTTTTACCAACTAGTATGGCATCTGATTTTGCTCGAAGTTTATGAACTCGTATTTTATCAGCCTTTGAGGACAAAATAATTTGTTTATTCTTTTGGCCAATCTTTCCATCAAGAGTTATGGCTGCACTAAGAGTAACTTTTGATTTAGAGTTTGCCACTAACAATTTCACCTCCAATCATTACAGCTTTAATTGATTTTTCGGAAGCACGATGAACTATAGATGCATGAACATTATTCATCGGTTCTAAATCAAGCGAATTTTTGTCTATGAAAATACAATCTGCAAGATAATTTTCTTTGATACAGCCAATTTTCTGATTGAGCATTTTACCTGCGTTTACAGTAGCCATTTTCAATATCTCTTTTGGATCAAATCTATCTTGTGACATTCCCATAGTTACCTTCCAAAGATAATCCATCTCTCTAAAAATATCTGGAGAATTAATCATTACATTATCTGTTCCAATTGTAAGATTACAACCAAATTTTTGCATTAATGAAATGTTGGGAATTCCTTCTGATAATGCAGAATTTGCCCGAGGACAAACAACAATTCCACGTGTATTTTTTGCTGCAAGTTTCAAATCACTATTTGTTGCAAAAGTCATGTGAATTAGAAATGATGGATTGAGTAACATTGCCCTTTGAACCTCTGTTTTTCCAGTTATTTTTTTAGAGGTATTTGCACTATCTTGTGTCTCAGCTGCATGTATTGCACGAAATTTTTTTGTTTTTGAATAGGATTTTAGGTTTGAATTACTATTTTCATTTGTTCCACTGATTCCAATTCCGTCGCAGTTTTTCAATAATTGAGTTAATTTTTTGGTATTTTCATTAGGGAAAGAAAGATTTTGTTTGATTTCATTTTTTGTATTGTAATAATCAATTCTTCCTAAAATTACGCAACGAATAGGAATACTATCTAAAGCAGATTTTAGTAGCAGTATACCATCTAAACCGCCTTCTCTAAAATCAATAAATGTTGTAATCCCTTTTTTTATCATTGATTTTGCAGAGTTACAAATGTATTTTGCTAGAGATTTTTTTGGAGTTTCTTTGAGAAGTTTTTGTTTTAATCCAAACATTGGATGAATTTTTGAATCAACATCTGCATTAATTGACAGATCTTTTCCAATTGAATCTGCAATATGTGTATGAGAATTAATGAAACCGGGAATTAATAATAAATTTGAACAATCAATAGATTTTTCTTTTGAAGAAATATTTTTTGAAATTTTTTGAAATTTTTTATTTTTTATTTGCACATTAGTAGATTCTATTAATTTTAATTGATTTCCATATAATATGCTAATATTTTTTAGAATCAATTTAATTCATAGATTTCAGGTTTTTCTTTTCCTGCATCTCTAATTTCTCTTATTGTATCTAGGGATTCTGTTGCAAGTTTTACTGCATCTCTAGAAGTTGATGCAGTACCTATTCCACAGTTTAGTTCAATTTGAAATTCATCTTTACATATTTGGATAAAATCTTTTGCAAAAGTTTTGAATTCAGAGTTTGTTACAACCATGAAATTATCACCACCCATGAAAAATGTAAGTGAATTTTTTGAAAGAAAGTATTCAGACATTCTTGAATAAATTTTGAACATCAATGAAGAAGTATCATATGGAGACATGCTCTTTTTTCTTATAGATGTTATATCATCAACATCTAGATGCATAACTGTTACAGAATGTTCTGAATGTCCATTTAGTGTTCCGAAAATAGAATATTGTTCATTTAGGAATTTTTGAGATTTTTTTGCTTCATATGCATCTAAATTTGCATCGTATGGATTTTCTCCATAGCCAATTGACATTGAGAGCTTTATATCAAAAGTTGATTCCAATTCCTTTTGGATTATAATGTGATCATCAAGTGAAAGGCCATTTGTGACTGCAAAGTATTCATCAGAACGATTGAGAAATACTAGACAATTTTTCTTTGAGAATAATTCTTGAAGTTTGTTGTATAATTTTGATTGTAACATTTGTAATTCATGTTCACGATCAAATCCTAAAGTTAGTGTCCAAGGTCCATATCCTGTGATTTTCATTATTGTTAGTTGAATCATTTTTCTATTTCCTTAATCTCATTGTATACTTTGACTACAGCATTGACAGCATTTTCAGAAACGGGTCTTATTCTTGCATATGCTTGTCTTACCTGCATACCGGGACCTGAAATTCCAAGTGAAACAGGTTTTTGATGTTTGAGTGATAATTTAGCTATATTTCTTGCAGTTGAATGTGCAATTACTTCATCATGTTTTGTCTGACCTTTAATTACTGCACCCAAAGTTACTACAGCATCTATATCACTTCTTTGTAATAACTTGTCAATGACTAATGGCATATCAAAAATTCCTGTAACATTACTTGTATGTACAACATCAACATCGAGTTTTTTTGCAGTTTCTAATGCAACATCATACATACGTGATGTTATTTTTTGGTTAAATTCTGCTACCACTATTGCAATTTTCAAAATTAATTCACCTTAGCAAATTCAAGTAATTCTTTACCATCAATGAAAGGAATTGCATTTTCTTTTGCATATTTTTCTGCTTTATCGACAGATAATGCAGAATATGTTTCAGAATCCATCATTTCACAGATAGCAGTAATTGGTGAAAGGTTTGCTAATTGAGCCAAGTATACTGACATTTCTGTATGACCAGTTCTAGAAGAAAGAAGACCATTTGATGCAATCAATAATGGAACATGTCCAGGAGTTTTAAAAGTTGAATTGAAGTATTGTTTTGGATTTTCATTTTTGTACAATGTTGACATTTCTTTGATAGTTAATGCTCTGTCTCTATCAGTAATTCCAGTATAGGTTTGTTTATGATTAATACTAATTGAAAATGTTGGATGATCACCATATGGAGCAGTTCCCATAATCATTTTTTTAGATTCTTCATCAAGTTCATTTGAGGAAGATAACATGTTATGCATGTATTTCAGTTGTAATTTTTCTGCAAGTGAATTATCAATTGCAAGACAGAGTAAACCTCCTGCATGCATTCTCATTCTGACAATATGTTCAGGTGTTACAAACTCTGCTGCAACTACCATATCAATTTCATTTTCACGACCATCAGAATCATGAATCATTACAAACTCACCTTGTTTTAATGACGAAAGTGCAGAATCAAAGGTCATAGAAAAAAATGGATTTTTAGTTATTATAAAGTTTACTAGATTTATTGTTATTACCAATAAATTGGTAGATAGTATTTATTTTAAAATGTATTTTCCTAATACATCAGTCTCGATGTTTAATTTATCTTCAATATTTTTTGTTTTAAAATTAGTAATTTGAATTGTATGTGGGATGAGACAAACAGAACCTAAGTCATTTTTTACATCAACAACTGTTAGACTTATTCCATCTAAAGCGATAGAACCTTTCTTAACAACATATTTTTTTAAATTTTTTGGAATCTTAAACCAAATTTTTACTTCTTTTGGTTTTTTTTCTATTTTTTTAATTTGTGCAACACCATCTACATGACCTAATACAAAGTGTCCTTCTAATCTTTCACCAACTTTCAAACTTCGTTCAACATTAACAATACTTCCAACCTTAAGATTTCCCAAATCTGTTTTTTTCATTGTTTCATCAATCATTTCAAATGTAGAAATATTTTTTACAATTTTTGTTGCACTAAGACATACACCATTTAATGCAACACTTTGACCAATTTTCAATCCCTTTGAATCTTTACCAAGATCAACAGATACTTTGATTGCACTGCGATTTTTTGTATTTTGTTCTATTTTCTTAATTTTTCCGGTGCTAGTGATTATTCCAGTGAACATACTACATCACATATTTTCTGTATAAATAATGTTTAGATAATTTCTAGTAATGCTTTAGCCCGTTTATAATGAACTTCATCAATCATTTTTCCATCAATCACGATTGCACCTTTTCCCTTCTTTGTTGATTTTTCATATTCTGTGACCACTGATTTTGACCAAGAAATTTCTGAGGAGTTAGGATGAAATATTTTATGAGTTATTTTAATTTGATCAGGATGAATGATACTTTTTCCTGAATAGCCTAATTCTTTTCCAAGTTTACAATCTTTCTCTAAACCTTTTTCATCTTTAATTTCTTGCCAAATTCCATCTATAGCAGCAACACCTGCTGCAGCGGCTGCAACAGGTACTTTGTATCTAGAATATTTCCCACCGAGAGGATTTCCTTTTGTATATTCAATTTGCATATCATTCAATAAATCAAATATTCCAAATACTATAGCATCAATTCTCTTACTTGATGATGCAATTTCATAGCAATTAATCACGCCTAAAGCAGATTCTATAGATGGAATTAGGTGTATTTTTTTTAATTTTCTTTTCTTTTCCAAGCTTGAGATAATTTTTTCAATTTTTTTCAGTTCTTTTGCTGAATCAACTTTAGGTATGACTATTCCATCCAATCCTTTTTGAACAATTTTTTCTAAATCACTAGGAACTTTTCCAGATTGTGGTGAATTAGTTCTAACAAAGACTGATGCCTTGAAATCTTTACGCTCTTTCAATTTTTTTGCGATTAAAGTTCTAGCATTTTGTTTTTCTTTATCAGGTACAGAATCTTCTAAATCAAAACAGACAATATCTCCAGAAAGTGATTTTGCTTTTTCTAAGAATCGTGGATTATTTCCGGGTACAAAAATTAGACTTCGAAAAAGATTTGTCATTAAATGACTATGCGCCTTCAGGCTTCAAAAGGATTTTGCCGAAGAACTTACCAGATAGCATTTTTGTGTGAGCCTCTGCTGCTTGCTCAAATGTATAAACAGAGTCAACTGCGGCTTTAATTTTTCCTTGACCCATCCAGTATAGACCTTCATCAAGTTCAGCCTTTGTTCCTTGTGTTGAACCTAGAACATTAATTCCTTTGAAAAATATGTGTCTAAGATCGATTTTGGCATCATAGCCTGTTGTTGCGCCACATGAAACTAGAGTTGCACCGTATTTGAGCAATTGTAGTTGCTTGTTAAAGTGAGTTTCACCAATATGATCAAATGATAAATCAATTCCTGGTGCTTGACCTTTTGTTTTAGCAATTTCTTTTGAAATTTTGAAGACTTGTTTACTCCAGTCTTCTTGTCTATGATCTACTGCATGATCTGCACCTAATTCAAGACATTTATCAAGTTTATCAGGACTAGCAGTTGCAATAACATCACAGTTGTATAATTTAGCAATTTGAATTGCAAAACTTCCAACACCAGAACCACCACCCATAACAAGTACGGTTTGACCTGGAGTAATTTTTGCTCTTCCGACTAACATGTGCCATGAGGTTAAAATTGTCATGGATGCTGCTGCTGCATCTTCATATGATACTCCTTCTGGAATATGTGAAACATTAACTTCTGGTAAATGAACTTCTTCACTGTATGCACCCCATAGCGGGCCGGTTTGGAAACCCCAAACTTGTCTTCGTGTACAATCGAATTCTCTTCCACTTGTACAAGCACTACAAACTCTACATGCTAAATTAGAATGAGAAACAACTCTATCACCAACTTTGAAACCTTTTACATCTTCACCAACTGCAATAACATCTCCTGCGACATCAGAACCTGAAACGTGTGGTAGAGGAATTGCAATTGGAACACCTCTCATTCCCCAAATATCATTATAGTTTAGAGCAGATGCTTTATTTGTAAAAACTACCTCATCTGGTTTTGGCTTTGGTGAATCAATGTCTTCAACCTTGAGGATTTTTGCATAATCGTCATCAGGTGCGTATTCACGATAAACAACTGCTTTCATGATTTCAACCTGATTTACCCCTAATTATATTTTTTTGAGATCAGATTCTGTTGATTTTAAAATCTTTTTTTGGTTGTTGAGCAGATAGAAGAATTTGTTTTAATTGATCATCTGTGATTTGACCAGGAGATCTACCTTGACTAGCAAGACCTAACAGATAATTTTCAACCATATTTGCTAGATCAGGTTTAACCATTTTGACATTATTTAATCTCAATCTAGCTTCGGAACTTAGAATTTGTTTTAGTAGCATGTCTTTTTGTGCATTAATTTGATCTTCGTTTGGTTGATTATTTGCATCAGGTGCTGGTTCACTCATTTCTAACACTAAGAATAAATTTTTAGTTTTGGAGTTGTTTGAATTAATTCTGCTAAAATTTCAGTTGCAAGTTTATCTAACTTTTGCATTCCTTGACGACTAACAACTCTACCTTTCTTTTCTACTTGTTCGAGATAACCCAATTTTTCTAATCCATGGATTGCATTTCTAATTATTGCGCCACTAGCATCTCTGTGGTGACGTGCACCATAATACATTTTACGTTTACCGTCACCATAAATTGTTCTAAGATCATTTACAGTAAGAGGACCATGAAGGTAAATTTTTCTCATTATTGATGCACATCTAGTGTACCACCAATCAGGTTGTTGTGGAGGTTTGTCTGCATGTGATCCGGTTTTGACAAAAGATGACCAAACAGGTGCAGGAATTTCTTCATTTTTTAATATCTCAGTAAGTCTTGAGATAAATTCCTGCTGTGGTACATCGTAAACTTTAGCCATTGCAAAAAATCTCGATAATCGTCTTATAAATCATTGAGAAATAATCTTCCGATATGTATGATTACAGTATGAACATGTTATTCGGATAGACTTTGGTTTTGAACCAAGACGGATTTTTGATGCGATCCCAGGTGCAATGAATTTTTTACATTTTTTACAAAAACTTGAACTAATTTCAAATGGCATCTTAATCTTAAATTTCAGGCTAATTTTTTTGGCAATTTCAGCCTGTCTTTGGGCTAATCCAGGATTATTTTTTGCATTTGATAATGCGTTGTTGAATAGAATTTCCATACGTTTGATAGCTATTTCTTTTTTAGAGTTTTTCATAGTGTAATATGTTAGAATTATTTAGAAATAAATGAATAGATGCAGTCAGCGGGATTCGAACCCGCGTCACAGGGTTGGAAACCCCGAATACTAACCAGGCTATACTATGACTGCATAAGGATTAAAAAAAATTCACCTAAATAAAAATGGTTTTTTCGTATTCATAAACAAGTCTACTTGCTACAACGTGTGCCTCTAAAGAAGAATCATGTATTGAAAATGATTTTTGAATTATCTTTTCGTTTTCAGTATTAAAATGTCCTTTTTGAAATCCACCTATAAGAATACATGAATTTTCTTTAGTTTGACGGATCAATTTTTCAAAAGTGGTTTTTTGGCCTTCGGTTGTTAATCCAATTATTTCATCAGGTCTTATTTCCAATAGTAATTTGGATAAAGAAGAGTTTTTAATTTCCATTAACATTTCAGTTTCAGATTCAATTTTTTTAGTAAGAAAGAGTTTTTCAATTAATCCTTGAAATCTGTGATATGATTTTGGTAAACGTGTATTATTATTTATTGAAATAACTTCATCATTGATAGTATGAATAAATACTTGGATTTTATTTTTATAAAATGCAGGAGACGTACAAATTGATAACAATGTCAGATGTACAATATCTGGCCTTCCGCGTTTAATTTCATTTTCTAATCCTTTCATAGCCCCAAAATGCCAAGAATTATCAAGTAATATGTTTGAAATATCTTTTTTGAATTTTTTTGAATATGACACAACAGATTGGTGATGAGATAACTCTTTTGGAATTAGTTCAAGTGAAGACTCTACTAAAATTATAGTAAGCATTTCATCATTTAGGGATGTTTATTTTGAACTCTGTCCATGAAGGTTTTATGTTTTGATTTATATCAATTAAACCAGAATTACAAACATATTCATCTACTCGTTCAAGACGAAATGAGTTACTAGTAAAACCAGAGCCTTCTACAGATTGGATATCTTGAGAAACACAACTTCCTTTTGGTTTATCAAATAATCTGGCTATTGTAAAAAATTCTATTTTAGATTCATTTTCTTCAAAAAAGTTTAGACTTGATTTGATGAATTCTGCTTGATGTTCATTATTTCCGTTTACAAAGTCTGATGTACTCCAACTAATTTCAAAAAATGCCAGTTGATGTGAAGGGAATATTTCAATAGATTGTTTAAGATTATCAATTGCTTCTTCAGGAGTTCGGTCAATGTCTCCAACAGTATCGGTAGGTTTGTAGGAAAGAGCTATAAAATCACCCATCTCTAATTTAGGAGTTAATTCGAATGCCCCACCAGGGAACATTGCTTTGTTTAAAATATTTTCAAGTGACATACTATTTCCCATTTTTACATCTGGATGTTTTGATTTAATTTCTGTATAAACATCATCAAAAAATTCAACATATGTCGGGATTGAACCACTTGCTCTTTGAAAATGATAGTCAATGTCTCCTGCAAATATTACATAATCTATGTTTTCATATCTAGAAAGAATCGAATCTAATACACGAATTGTTTCATCTTCTAACGTTTGTCCTAATGCTTGATTTCCCATCCAAGTTGGAAATGGACCTAATCTATCAGCATTAATTACTGAAAAAAAGAGAGTAGTTTTAAGATTATATTTTTCATTTAATTTCATCATAATATCAGTAGCGCGCCAATCAAAATTTCCTTTTTCAGGTTCAAGCTGATTCCAATGTACATAGAGATTTGTCCTTCCAGCTCCAGATGTGGATGCAACTTTGTATGTGTCTTCTATATCTTCTATGCTTTTTGGTGGATTTATTGTGTTAATGACTAAACTAATTTTTTCATTTTGCGATATTGGTTGACTTGAGAATAAATTAGTGTCAACTGAATCATTTTTTGTTAGAAAATAAGAAGATGCGCCGGCTATTGCAACAACTAGGATTACAATTCCAATTATTTTACTATTCAATATGTCTTGAAATTAGTTTGTATTCTAAAATGTTGTTATTTTATTATCCAGATGTACAACCACTATATCCACATTCAATACAAATGTGGCACCCTTCAGTTAAAACAAGAGTATTTTTGCAAGTAGGGCATAATTTTTCTTCAATTTCAGACTCTACAACAACACGATTTTCATGAGGAAGTTCTTGTGGAGTTGTTACTTTGAGGGCTTCATTGATTTGTTTTAGGATGTATGGGTTTTTGATATTGTTTGTAATGTAGTCATGTAGATAATCAGTTGCAGTGACTTCAAAGGTTTTTTGAGAGTTTTCACCTGTCATGTGAAGGACTTGTTTATGTCTTGAACCATCACGATAAACTGTAATTCCTTTGAGACCTAATTCGTGTGCTAGTAGATATGCTGCTTTAACATCTTCTGCAGAGACATCATTTGGCATATTGATTGTTTTTGCAATTGCATTTCCAATCCAATCCTGCCATACTGCTTGAGCCATCAAGTGATCAGTCCAGTGAATATCCATTGCAGTGACGAAGATGTTTTGAATCCATTCTGGAATTTCATCAATTCCTTTAACTGAACCATAATTATCAGCAACTTTTGCTAATAATTCTTCACTGTAAAGACCATTTTCTCTTAGAACTTCTTCAAATATTTTATTTGTGTAAAAGAATCTTCCAACAGTAACGCGTTTTTCAAATACAAGAGCAAATGTCGGTTCCATTCCATTTGAACAATCTGCTAACATCGATAATGTTCCAGTTGGTGCAACAGTTGTTGTGAGAACATGTCTAACTCCATGTTTCTGAATTTTTGCAATTAAAGCATCCCAATCATAATAATGTCGTTGTTTTGGTTTTTCATAATATCCTGCAATTGGAATTTTACCTTCAGGATATTCTGTTTTTGAACAAAGTGGAAATGCTCCACGAGATTGTGCTAAAGCAACACTTTCTTCCATTGAATAATAGGATAATGCTTCTGATAGTTTGCCCATAAACTCGTAACCTTCTTTTGAGTTGTATGGAATTCTTAATTTGTATAATAAATCTGCGACACCCATTACACCAAGACCAATCCTTCGTGATTCTTTTGATGCAACATTAATTTCTGGGACTGGATAATGATTTACATCAATTACATTGTCTAGGAAGCGAGTTGTTTTTCTAACAATTTCTTCATATTTCTGCCAATCAAATTCGTATTGACCATCTGCAGTTCTTTTTGTAAGATTTGCTAAATTAATTGATCCTAAATTACAAGATTCGTAAGGATAGAGACTTTGTTCACCACATGGATTTGTTGCACGAAGTGGTCCACCACGTGCTTTTGCAAATACATTATACTTGTTAATTAAATCAAAGAAAATTAAACCAGGTTCTGCACTTTTCCATGCAGATGTTGCAATAAGATCAATTAGATGGTGCGCATTTATTTCACGTACCGGACTACCATCTCTAGTACTTCGTAGTGTATATGCGCCGTCATCACTATCTACAAGTGCACTCCAAAAGTCACCCCAAACACCAACACTGACATTAAAGTTCTCTAAAACACCAGGTTCTGTTTTGTTAGTAATGAATTTTTCAATATCCGGATGAGATACATCCATAATTCCCATATTTGCACCTCTTCTTTTACCCCCTTGTTTAATGACATCAGTTACAGTATTGATAATATTCATGAATGATACAGGTCCAGAAGCAACTCCAGATGTTGATGCAACAATATCACCTTCTTCTCTTAATTCGGAATAGTTTATTCCAACACCTCCACCTGACTTGAAAATTAAAGCTGCATCAGAAGTTGTTTTCATAATTTTACCCATGTCATCAGGCATTCCCAATACAAAACATGCAGACAGTTGTCCAAGACGTCCACCAGCATTCATCATGGTAGGTGAATTTGGTAAGAAGACTTGGTTAACCATTAGATCAAAGTATTCTGTAATTCTTGCACCGTAATCAGTAAATTCTTTTGCTGCAAGTTTTGTTAATAGATCTTTAAAGCTAATCTTTGCTTGTCCTTTTTGTGCAATATCGATATAACCATTTACCAGACCTCTAAAATGATATTGATTAAGATAATATTCATCGATTTTAAATTTGTAGTTGAATTGATCTAATTTTGTAAGATATTCTTTTGCCTCTTCAATATTTTGTGGTGTATTTCCTGTTGGATTGAATATGGATGAATCATGTAAAAGATCACCAATTGTAATTAAAACTGCAACTCTTTCAAATAACTGAGTTGGGCTTTCAGTAATCTCATTCTTATTATTTCTGAATAGATATCTAGATGCTAATACTCGGAGACAATTAAGATCAAATTCTTTTGAAACAGGATCTAGAACTTTAGTATTGAGAACCTTCATCTTCTCATCACGAATCTTTCGTCTTTCATGTCTATACAAAATATATGATTTTGCAATTTCACTGTGCCCTTGTTCTATCAAAGTGGACTCTACCATATCTTGAATATCTTCTACGCTAGGTGGATTTTCAGTACCAAATCCTTGAGATGATAATTTACCTAAAACACCATTTGTTAGGTTTTGTGCAAGGTCACGATCGCCTTCACTTGTTGCAAGTAGTGCTTTATAGATCGCGTTTGTAATTTTGTCCTGATCAAACTTTGTTGTGTCTCCATTTCTCTTTCGAATTTCCGCGAAAGATGACTCTATCTGTGAATTTTCAACCAATTATAATCCCCAAGTACATGTTAAACTGATGAGCTAAAAAACTCTTTGGCAATTATTTTTCTAACAATGGGTAAATTAATTTCACAACGGTACGAAAAACTTCGTTTCGGTGATTTTCATAGTCCAACATCAAAGAAAAAGATTTGAGTGATAGATCATTAAATGATCGAAACGAATTTCGTTTTAAAATTAGTACAAAAACAAAAAATGAAAATTAAAATAAAAATTTTATGGCTAAAAAATATGAATTATTTTATTTTATTGGCTTGAATGACGAAATTAGTGAAGAAGCTTTCACAATTGCCTTTTGGATATCAGATTCTTTTGCCTTTGTATCAAATGGAAGTTTAACAAGTACACCACCATCTAATATTTTCGAGATTTTATTATAGTCAGATATGATCTCACTTTTGGCAGTTAATTTATCAAGTTCTGTGGAGTCTAATTCCAATCCTTGGGAATAATGATCTCCATCTAAAACATCCATGATAGAATTTTTACCATATTTTTCACTGTCAAGTGTAACAAATCTTGTTAGATCGTCACTGTCAACCATAGAAATAGATACATCAATTCCCATTTCTTGTCCTTTTTTATGAGCAATATCTACTGCAGTTTGCAAAACTTTGTTTAAGATTTCTTTTCCTTCTTTGTCTTCTTTATGTCCAAGTATTTTATGTACGGCTTCTTTTAGTCCAATGAAATTTAGAACTATAGATGAATTATTTTTTTGCATGAACTGTGTTTTTTCTGCCAGAATTGGATTCACACCACGTCTTATTAGATCAGATACATCTTTTTTTCGAGTTGCCATTGCAGCAATTGCAGGTTTCATTAATAACACAAGTCTAGCTCTAAAGTAAGTTTCATCTTTACTTGATTCTAACGCCAAACGTGGAAGATTAATGCTTAATGATCCTAGTTTAATTGATGGTTCAGGAGTTTTGCTAGAATTTTTAATTGCGTTAGTTGAACATGGACCTTTTGAGAATGTGATATTACCACCAAGTGATACAGTTTGTGCAAGTATTTCTGAATAATCAACAACTTTTCCTTTTTCATAATCTATAACTAAACCAATTTTTGGTGCAGGAGTTGATTTAACAAAAGTATTGTATGCTGAAAAAATTGTATTGATTAATTTTTTATCACCTGAAAGTGGTATTCTAAAAGACAATACTGTTGGTGATTTGTCTAGACTAGTAGATGTAGACGACATTGTAAAAACATCGACAAGTATCTTTTCAATATCAGCAGGATTCTTTGAGAATTTTCCTAGTACGGTAGTTATATCATCAATTACTATTTCTTGTGATGATTCTTTTGATACTAAATTAAAAATCATTGGTAATAATTTTCCCAGATCGTCAAGTGATTTTGGTGAAGAAACTCGTGTAACGTTAGGACATTTACCTTTTAGATCAATTCCATCGTCAATTAGTTCTTTAAGATTTAGAAATATGGTATCAGGAATTAGGGACCATAAACCAAGATTAGAAATGTGTAATTCCCCAGATAAATGAGAATCGGCTATATCTTTTGGTAGTGTATTTGTGAGTAAATATTCGGCCAGGGTGTTTTTTCCACTAGTGAAGAGTACATCTTCAACACCATTTCGAATATTTTCAACATTAGTGAACATTTCTTGAACCTCAAATACAGGCATGCCAAGTCTTGCCAATTTATTTCGATATTCTTCATGACCATGCTCTAATAGTACATTGTTTACCATTTCACGAATTAATGAACCGGTAAGATATGTAGTTTGAAATTTGTATATTCTATTTTCTACCTCTTCAGTAATTTTTTGTGATAATTCAAGTGGAAGGCTTCCCTCTCTAACTAGTGACTGAATTATTTTATCAGAATTGAACTCTTCAATTGAATCATGTGATGTACGAACGTACATTTTTCCACTTTCTATAATAGAACGTTCTTCAATTTGTCTTGCTAGACTGAGGACTAACTTTCCTAGATTTGTTATAGTATAACGTCTTTCAGACTTGTTTAATGCGACAAGAGACTGTCTAAGTAATTTTCTTAGATGATAAGCAAATTTTCCACTTTCTTTTTTTGATTTAAATCCTGCCAGAGATTTTAGCTCAGAATAAGTCAAAGGACCTTTAGAGTTTAAGATTCTCAGAATATCGATTCTGTTTGGGCTAGCCATAACAGAGAAGATCATTCTAACACGTTTTGATGTAGATTGTAAACGACCATCTCCTGAAGAACCATCATCTATTTCTAGATCTAGATCATCATCATCATCGACACCAGCGTCGACATCCATATCTAATTCTTCTTCAAAATCTGCGTCCTGCTTCCCCATTGAATTTGTAAAGAAGAAATTAGGTATTAAGGCTTGTTGTCACTAGTACACCAGAGAAAAAGATCATTTCTCTTCAACATCTAAAGAAAATTCTGACGTCGACAGAGTTTGATTACATGATGGACATTTGTTATTGTAATGTTTTAGAACATCTTTAACAGATTTTAACATTTTCATTGTAGAAATTTTTTCTCCACATTTTCCACAAACAACTTCTACTGACATAATAGATCAAGTTTTGAATGACAAATAAAAATTATGCAAGTTTTTTTTAATAAATTCAATAAAAATGATTTACAGTTTTTCTAAGACAATTCCACGTTCGTCAAATCCCGTAATTTTGACAGAAGTTCCAATTGGCAAATCTTCAGGAGTTGGTATTTTGCCTAGAAAGCCAGATACTCTTATGCCAGAATCATCTAATTCCATTACAACCCAAGCATATGGAGCCAATTCCTCAAATCCTGCTGGAGGAACGGTCATTATTGTATATGTGACAACTTTTCCGGTTCCTTTTAGAATAGTATCTTCAAATTCTTTGCTTCCACATGATTTACAATAATAAACAGTTGCCAAAAGAATCTCACCGCATTTACTACATTTTCTAGCTAAAATATTACCAGCCTTTGCTGCTTCTATGAATTCAGGTTTTGCAGACAATTTACACACTTTCAAACACATGAACTGCACAACTTGCTCCAGTTGCACCAAAGTTTTGTGTCAATCCAATTTTTGCATCGTTAACGGTTCGTTCGCCAGATTTTCCTGTTAATTGTTCATATACTTCAACAACTTGTCCAACACCGGTTGCACCTATTGGATGTCCTTTTGATTTTAAACCACCAGATGGATTAATAGAAATTGAACCGTTTAGTTTAGTCTCACCATTTCTTGCAGCAGTTGCACCTGTGCCTTTTTCAAAGAAACCCAAATCTTCACTGTCAACTACTTCTGCAACTGTAAAGCAATCATGCACTTCAGCAAAGTCAACATCTTTTGCAGTAATTCCAGCCATTTTGTATGCAGCAGCAGCTGCAATTTTTGTACTTGGGATAGTTGTTAATTGTTCACGTCCTTGTAATGCTGCAGGAGAACCTCCACGACCAGAACCAATTACTTTGACATAATCTTTTGAATGTTCCTTAGCAAATTTTTCATTACATAAAATAACAGAACTTGCACCATCAGAAAATGGACAGCAATCATATAATTTTAAAGGACTTGCAACTACTGCAGAGTTCATTACATCATCAATACTAATTTTTTTTCTCAAGTGTGCTTTAGGATTTAATACACCATTTTCATGATTTTTTACTGCAACGCTTGCAAGATCTTCTTCAGTTGCATCAAATTCATGTAAATATGCACGTGCCATTGATGCAAACAAACCAGGAAATGATGCACCTGCTTGACCTTCATAAAAGAAGTCAGAACAATAAGAAAAGTAAGTTGTTGTCCAGTCAGTACCTGTATGAGTAACTTTTTCAGTTCCTGTAACTAATACTGCATCATAAAATCCTGCTGCAACATTTGCAAATGCTTCTCTAAAAGAAACAGAACCACTGCCACATGCAGATTCAATTGATAATGATGGACATTCAGAAATTCCTAGATTACTCATAACTACCGGGCCTAAGTGAACCTGTTTGTCTGCTACTCCAAATACATTAGAAATGTAACCTGCTTCAATCTCTTTAGGTTCAATTCCTGCACTTTCGATTGCACCAACAGATGCTTGTAAAGTAATATCAGATATACTATCATCAAGTTTACCATATTTTGTACTACCTCCGCCTAAAACACAAACGCTTTCTCTTTCCACGAAAAATTGCTGACCTAGTCCCTATAAAAATTGATCAAGTAATTTCATAAACTTGAATCAATCTTAAATGATGTGAGAAAAAAGATCCAAGTTACTGTTACAAAATCAGAAAAACGAAATGTAACAAAGTCAACAAAAAAAATTATTGAAAATTTCAAGATAGAAATTGATCAATACTATGATGAGAAAGGATTTGTTTCATTTTCTGCAAAGAGTAAAAAATATACAATTTTAGGAACAAATTCACCAAAAGAAGGCATTTGTGAATGTCCAGAGTGTCATAAGGGACAGTTATCAGTAATCAAATCAAATACAACAAAAAAACGATTCATTGGATGTACAAATTATCAAAATGGATGTAAGGCATCAGCACCACTTTTACAAAAAGCAATGCTAAAGGTTCTAAAAACTAAATGTCCAGAGTGTCAATGGCCAACTGTAATTTTCAGATATACAAGAAAACAAGAGTGGAGAAAACAGTGCGCCAATATGAAATGTAAAACTAGATCTTAAAATCAGAGTAAATGTCTGTTCGTCTGTTCTTTAAGAGAGGAAGTTTTTTTCTAATTTCATGAACTTTGTCCAGAGAAATGTTAACATACCCAATTCCTTGTCGTTTTTTCATATCTAGTAATATTCTACCATAAGGATCAACTGCTAAACTTCTTCCAGAATATACATGCCCTAAATGATCTGGTGCTATCACGTAACATCCATTTTCAATTGCACGTGATTTGTTTAATGTTAACCAGTGTTCTTCTTTCATAGGACCATTCACCCATGCAGACGGTACAACTAAAATTTCCGTACCAGATGACGCCAATGTTCTTGACATTTCAGGAAATCGTAGATCATAGCAGATTAGCATTCCCATTTTTCCAACAGAAGTTTTTGTTGGTAATGGAATTTCTGTACCAGATGACATTTTATCAGATTCTTTAAAGCCTAAAGCATCGTAAAGATGAATTTTTCTATATTTTCCAGTTATTTCTCCTTTTTTGTTTATGATAAATGATGTATCGTACACGCGGTCTTTTTTTCTACTCTTCTCATACATTGTACCAACTATACCAATTGAGTTATCTTTTGCAGATTCTGCAACAGCAGATACGAATTCTCCGTTAATTGTTTCAGCCTCTTGTGCAACTTGTCTTGCTGTTTGTTTTGATGTAGTGTAAAACATCATGTATTCAGGAAAGGTACACATGTCAGCACCATTTTTTGCTGCTTGTTTTATGTAATCTAAAATTTTTGGAAGATTTTTTTCTTTTTCAGTTGACGCTTTGAATTGAACTAATGCAATTTTTGACATGATTAATCTAAAAATTATGAAAATAAAAAGATAGTTTAGAGTTGATCTCCTGCAAGAAACCAGTTCTCTTTTGGGTTTTCGTCAAAGACTATAATCACATGTTCTTTCTTTGTTTTTAGAATCTCAACTGCAGATTCAGTGACAGCCTTTGCAAATTCCTGTTTTTGTTCTTCAGAACGACCAGGATATAGTGATACGTGTACGTATGGCATGAATTGGAATTGTAAGAATGATAATTTAATTGATTAAATTAACGCCAGTCGTCTCTATACCCATACCTAGAACCATAAGTCTCAGAACGGTTTGTCTTTTTATAGAAATATCCAACTCCTAATCCTAAAAAGAATCCACCAATGTGTGCCAAAAATGCAACACCGCCGCCTGCAACACCAAAGCCTCCTATGAAAAATGGTAACAAATTTTGGAAGATTAACCAGAACGGTAAAAAGAATTTTGCAGGAATATGCATCATACGCCAGAAAAATCCTAACATTACAAACGTCATGACCTTAGCACGTGGGAACATTACCAAGTATGCACCTAAAATTCCAGCAATAGCACCAGAGGCACCAACTGCAGGAATTCCACTACCTGCATCACCATAAATGTGAATCAGTCCTGCACCAACACCCCACATTAAATAAATTCCAATGTACTTTACTCTACCAAATTTGGCTTCAATATTATCACCAAAGATCCAGAGAAACAACATGTTTCCTCCAAGATGCATAATTCCTCCGTGCATGAACGTTGACGTAATCAAAGTCAGTTCAGGAATCGCAGGGCAATTAATAATTTCAGCACCGGTATTGATTCCGTCAATCTGACCTGTAACACATCCAGGAACAGCCCCCCAAGTCAAAAAACATGTTCATTGCTTCACGATTTGAAAACTCAATGAATTGACCAGTTATTGTGACCTCAATTCCAAATACTATGACATTGATAATGATTAGCGCAATTGTTAGTTTTGGTTTAAATCCTGGTGGATGTGGATTTTCATCTCTTAATGGAAGCATGAATCAATCAAAGTTTGTTTGGTTTGTATAAGAATTTTCAGATAAGTCTAGACTGAGATAATTCCTTCCTTGACTAGGAATTGAATTCCAGAAGCAAATGTGTTATCATCAATTTCACCATTAGCCCACCATGCAGCATTGTTTCTTACCCAATCAGGAATAGTTGCATTATCATTTTGTGCACCACTTGAAGTAGTTGGTACAGAGATAATTCCTTGTTTTATCATAAACTCAATTCCAGATGCAAATGTGTTATCATCAATTTCACCATCAGACCACCACTTTGCATTATTTTTTACCCAATCAGGAATACTAACAGATTGTTGTGTTGACGGAGTTGGTACAAATGAACTACTAGTAGATACTCCTACCTCAAACATTTGAGATGACTGGAAAAATTCATCATAGTTAGAGAAACCTTCACCGGTTAATACCAAATTCAAGGTGTACATATTATCATCAGGTATGGTTATCATATGAGTAGCAATTCCCTCTACTGACTTTGTTCCTACAAATAGCTCAGGATTGTCACCGGTAATCAAATTGAATTGTTCACCTTCTGGATTTACCAAACCAAATGCATAGATTACATCTTTTACTAAACCATTGTTATTATCAAAGAATGAAAACTCAAATGGAATTTCATCTCCTGCACCATATTTAGAATCCCAAGCTATGATTGCTTTGTAACCATTATCAAATCTCATGTCAAACGAATTTTTCTCAACAGTTCCTTCGGGAACTAATTCAAAACTCATTGATTTGGATGAATAGTGAGATTCTCCTAAGAGTTCATTAATTCTTTGTAATTCAGTTCCTGTAACTAAAAAGTGAACAATGTTTTCAGTCTCAGATGAATATGGATCCATTACTAGAACTCTTTGATCAACTTCAACACCATCTACGTAGCCCTTGAATGATGTTTCAGGGTTGTATGGATCAAATGATTTAGGTACACGAATCTCTTCATGAACCATTTGAACTAGTTCGATATATTCAGGATCCCAATCAAAAGGCATGTCAAATGATATTGCATTATTACTTTGATTAAATGAAAAATTTTCTACATCATCATAGTATGTTTTCACTGTGACAGGAACTTCTGCAGCTTCTGCAGTTTTAATAAAGAAACTTTGGTCTTGTGCAACACTAACAAATGTATCAAAGTTTAGTGGTTGTGCAACTAATGATCTAGGACTAGTTGCTCCTTCAATTGATACTTTAACATTATACAATCCGCCTTTTTCAAAGATTGGTCCATCAATGAGTGGGCGACCGTCACCTCTTGCAAATAATCCACCTGCGGTTCCATGTACCTCACCATAATATTCAGTACATTTCCAAGGCTTTGCTTCGTAACAATCACCTTTTGGTCTAACCTCGACATTTAGTTCACCATCATCATCATAGAAATAATTTCTAGCTAAAAGATCACCGCTTCTCCAAACTTCAACACGATATGTTACTTGTTCCAAGTTTTCATCAGTTAACATATCATAGAAACGAATTGCGATATTTGCTGAATCAACTTCACCTGCGGTCATATCAGCAGGATCTAATTGTGTGAAAATTGTAACCTCCATACCTTCAAAACTAATTGGAGGAGCAGCGTCACCACCTAAACCATGACCAAAAGCATCTTCACTTAGAAATGGTAAAGTTACACAGACAGCTGCAATGAGTAAGAAACTTTTGTAGTACAATTACCATTTTTTGCCTTGAATCACCTATTAATGATTCGATGAATTTCAATAATTATTACGAGATCATTTTTATTATATTCAGATGGATTTCCACTATGAAATATCTTTTAGGACTAATGTTAATTCCTTTATTCCTAGCGCCAGCCTTTGCAGAGAGCCCAGAAGAGTATGAGCAAATTTTACCATCAGAAAATGGAACACTCAACATTGGATTAACAGTTGATCCACCAGCAAAAGCAAATGAAGTTTCTAAATTACACATTGGATGGATAAAACCAGGATTTAACAAAATTCAAGAACATATTGATTATAGAATTACAGTTATCAAAGATGGTCAAAATACATTTGGACCAATTCCACTTACACACACATCTATCGGTACAGTAAAAATTCCGGTAGAGTTTACATCAAACGGAGAACACCAGATTAAAGTAGAGATGGAGGGAATTTTATTCCAACCAATTCCATTAGAGACAACATACTTTACAA
>JAOMAI010000015.1 GCA_028344155.1 Candidatus Nitrosopelagicus sp. | reverse complement strand
GTTAAGACATCAATCCATTCACAAAAAGGATTAGCACATTGACCACCATCTTGTTCTGAATCAATTGGATAAAGTGTTAGACCTGTAGCCATGAATAATGCACCTAATGCAATTACTATGAATCCAATCTGTCCACCTCTACCAATTTTGAATGAGTTGCCAAAAGCTATTCCACCATCATCTAATTTACGCCATTTTTGTTTAGTGCCTTTAGAACTGTTTTTCTTTTTATCTTTCTTAGCTAGACGTTTTTCTTCCTTTCGTCTTTCTTTCTTACCTTCATTACGACGTTCCTTACGATTCTTAGGGTCGTCTCCAAACCCAAATCCACCAAAAGACATTTCTTAGTCCTTTGGCATTATTGGTTTTTGACCGTACTCAGCAAGTAAATCTTCAATCTTTATTGCGTGTTCCTCAAGTGGTCTAATTTGTAAGACTACTTTTTGGAATTCAGCTTGTAGTTCTTGAATAAATGCCGATGATGAAGTATCATTTGATTCTCTTATTTGTTCAGCTTGATGTTCTGTTGCTTTTTGTTTTTCCTCAATTGCGTCAGCTTGTTTTTGTGCTTCTGCATTTAGTTTTGCGATACGTTCAACTTCTGCTTGTTTTTCAGCACGTTTTTGTTCCTCAATGAGTTTGCTTTCTTTCATTTCAGCAATTTGTTTTTCCATATCTTCAATTTCTGTGTCTGTCTTGATTGGAACAATATCAACATCGCCTTTAGTAACTTCATTCATGTTTGGTCTGAGTTCTTCTTTGTCAGATTTTTTATTGTCTCCTTTGAACTTGTCCATTAATCCCATACAAAAAACAACTAGAATTTTGTATTTAAAATTAAATCTTCTTACATTCGTCCAGCTTTATACTTTGAAGCATAATACCCACGCTGAGATTTTCCAAATTGTGAGAGATACGCATTACGCCATTTGGAATTACATTGACTGCAGTAGATGGTATTTGCATATCGTTGTGTTAGACCTTTACCCATTTCACAATCTGGACAATGAGAACCTGAATTGTTATACCAAACTGCATTACATGAACCACATTTTATCTTGCGATTACTCTCTTTGACTAGAACATCATTTTGACAAGCTGAGCAAATCATGGCTTTCTCCAAGTGATTTTTCTATTCAATTTGTACATGATAATCGGTGTTCCAAGCCATTTTGTACTTGCTCTCAATCGTGATAATTCTGTTGGTCTCACATATCCAGCCTTCTTTGGATCTTTGCTGGTCTTGCACTGAATCAATAATGTGCCAGGAGGAAAATTTTCAACTGGAATTAATGGTGGTATGGCCACCAAATCAAACACACCCTTAGAACCGTAAGACCTGACCACATAATATCCCAAATCTCTCAACTTATTCTGGCATGAATATTCAAAGTTTCTACCCATCTTGTATTGCCATGAAGCCATAATGAAAGGCTTTGAAAATAGAATTTAAAATTAAATCTTGGAAGGGCTATTGTTAGGTTATGAAACCTGTTCTGAACACGACCTTACCTGACCTTCTAACAATTTCCCCTACCCTTCCAAGAAAATGTTGACTATGCGATTCCGTTCGCATAATAATTTGGTCATAGCTGTAAATAAGTCAGCCTTGCTTTGCAATAAAATCAATGTAATTCATTAATTCATGACAAGTACAATCACACTTTTCCTTGCAGAGTTTGTGTTGACCATAACGACATTCCATAGAATCTTTCATCTTTTCTGTGACTTTCTCCATTTTAGATATTCTTTCTTGGACTCTTTATAACATTCTGTGCATAGCTCTTTGGGTCTGCCTCTAGTTCCTTTGTTTGTTTCAATCAATCTACCACAGGCATTTCTGCATGGTTCATAGCCATAAGGAATTGGAGACTTACTCATTTCCAAACCACCCAGCACGAATCGTATGGTGCATTTTGTAATCTTCCATTCTTGTCACGTATTGGTTCTCCATCAAGTAAGAATTTAACCCTGCTTTTGATAGGATATACCTTTACGTGTGGGAAAAAACTATCAGTCTCTAAATTCCAAATATGTTCAAAATACATATTCGGTGTATGATTGAATATCAGTGCAACACCATCAATACCGTTCTTCCAATGTTGTTCTGAACATTTTCTAATCCAATACTTTGTTTGACTGTATGGTGGATTGCAAAAGAAACCAGAACCAGACCACTCAGAAACAAGACCGTCTGAAACTTCATCAAAATAACGTCTGCATTTACGTGTCAATTTTGTTGCACAAACGTCTAGATCACATTTGATGTTGAATCTGATCGCAATACTGTCGAATAGTGCTTTTGGTGTCTCCCAATCGTCCCTTGATGATTCATTTTTCGCATTTTGGAGATGTCCAACAGACTTTTTCAACTGTTTTTGTGAAATGTCCGATTTATCAGCTACAAATTTAGAGGTCAAATTTGTCTCCTTTTGCCCTATAAGGTGGATTATACCCACTGTAGCTTGTAGCTAGTGAACTCAACTTTCTTTTTTGGTTTTGAAAAATAGACAAAATCCCCTTAGAATTGAAAAAAAGTTCAATCCACCAGCTACAAGCTACACTTTTTTCTGATCGTAATGTGGTCAATTTACCCTCTCAGTTCGTATGTATTTACATAAAACCCATTGATTATTGTCAAGTTCTTCATTTGGATTGAAACCATCATCACATTTTCCTCTACTAAACTTTTGAAAAACTCTTTTTTGTAAATCCTTTCTGCATTTCTCTCTAAGTATTTCCCATTTTGCTTCCTCAGATTGTTGCCATTCCAATTCTTTGCCTTCCAAATGTCCGATACAACTGCCACCATCAGAATCATCATACAACTGATATCCACAACCATAACATTCTGCAAATTTAACTTCTGCCATGTGTCCAGCACATTTACAATTTTCATCAAGGCAATTAGTCACAGGCTGTTTGATTAAATGCCAGCATTTTTTCCCACAAAGTGAGCAATAAAACTCAACAATTGTTTTCATATCTGGTCTTTCTTTTCCTATATAATTTTCTGGTTCTAGTATCAACGTTAATGATGATACAATATCATTGAACATTACCATTCATCTCCATTGAAATCTGGTCTGTATTGATAATTCCAGTAACTTCTGGCTAATGGAGACCAGTTCCATCTCTCAAGAATATTCACATAACATTCCTTGCAGGCTTGTTCCTCAGCCCAACATTCAGTCAATGATTGACCTTTTCTTCTTGTCAACGAGCATAATCTGCAACGAACCATTAGGCATATTCCTTTGAATTATAGCGATTAATTGGAATTAGTTCAAGTAGAAATAGACATTCTCTGCATTTTTTGTTATACCAATATACGAATCTAATGTATTCTGCAGTTCCACGAAGTTTGACATTCTCATCACATAAATTACAATGCAAATTTAGAACCCCCAAAACGACTCATGTTTCTTTTTCTTTGATAAACCCCCATCTTTGCACCACCAACAACATAGTAGCCTTTGTTGTAACTTGACATGGAAGTCCATCTTCCTTTATGCTGTTGAATATTTCTCACGTATTCATTATGAAGTGATCTCCATCTTTGACGCATGGCACGTTTTAATTCTAACCAATGTTTTTCTGAATATTCTATACCTTGTGTAAATCCCTCAGAAACCAACCATTCGAGTCTGTCTTCTGGTGGTTTATCTTCCCATAACATTTCGAAAGTTTTGTCATATTTCTTAGAGTCTGCAATTCTACCCATTATCCATCATCTCCTTCAAACAAACTGCCTTGACCCTGAGTCTTGTTTTCATCAATAATTTCAGAAGTTAATGTAATTCCTTCAAAGACTCGTTCTACTGCACCACCCATTCGTTTTGCAGTTTTCTCAATATTGGTCAGACCAGAAAATTTCTTGTAAAAGTATTTTCTCTCTTTTGCGTCAATCTCACGTTCCTTACAATATTGAGTATATGCAGAATACATCTTGACTGCAACACAATACCCACTTTCCATTCTGTGAGTTTTTTCTTTGATGAAAGTATCAACTGGGTCTGCATGATCTTGCCACATTTGTTTGACTTCATCTGGTGTTGGTTCATATCGAAATTTGTAATTATTTGAAATTAGTGTTTTTGCAACTTCAACAAGCATTGAAAATATATTTGATAATTCTTCATTCGTGGTTAGTTTCTGCAGTAGATGTCTGTCTTGATTTACACCTTCAAACTTTTGAGACCATTTGAAAATAATCCATCTTCTATACATCGCATTTGTTTGATCCTCAACATCTGGCAATTGGTTTGCAGAAAACATCAGTTTGGCATAAGGACTGAAATTGAATGGGTCTCTATGTTTTCTTTCGCCTGCAACATTATCCCCAGAAATAACCATCTTCAATTTTCCAGTTGATGTCAAAGTCTCAGAAACAATATCTGCATAGACATTGAGCATTTTATTTTCTAGTTCTGCAGTAGCAAATCTTTCTCTTTCTAATTGATGTGGAGAAACATGGGCGATGTTTCGGTCTCCAATAATTTGCTCTAAAAGTGAAAGGAATGTGGATTTTCCATTAGACCCAGAACCGATGTGCATGAAAGCCTTTTGGAATTTTGAGGTTCTGAGTAAACAGCAAGCCATTGATTCTACCAATTGGATTATCTGTTTCGGGTCTCCAATTGAGACTTGTAGAAAATCAAAAAATGCTTTTGGATATGTATAATCTGGCTTGTAATCAACTGGACATTGATTTCTAAAAAGATAATCTGGCGAATGTTGTTTCAGTTCCCCTGTTACTGCATTGACTATACCATTTCTACAATTGATTAATTCTAAATCCTTATCAAAATTCTTTCTTTGAACGAATGTCTTTCTTTTGACACAAGCTATTATCTCTGTGACTCTTTTCACAGTGGTCTCTTGCATACTTTTGTCTAATTCTTCTTCAATCTGATTTTCTGCTTCACGATTATTGTATACATACACACCATCTTCATAATACAGTAAATCCTTATTGTCAATCATACATTTGTAAATGCGTTTTTTCATTACTTGGTTTGCAAAGTCAGTATTCGTCATTTCAGACTGGTCTACAGTATCAGTATCTACTGCTTGTGAATTATCATCAAATTTTGAGATAATCTCAACTAATTTATTTTCAAAAACTACGTCATTGATTTTAGAACCATTTTGAACATTCCATTCTTGCATTTGTTCTCTCACACCTTCTGTCCTCACACCAGCTCTCAGAAGTTCTTGGACTTTGGTTACGAAAGCATTTGAGATAACTGCGTCTCCATCATTGAACATTTTGATTTCATGTCTCATCTCTTTACACGATTCGAAAATTGGGTCCTGATACTTTTTTCCAGTTATGTGTTTTTCTTTACCATTCTCATCTAGTTCTCCATCACATGAAAGACAAAGCCAGTATGTTTCAGATTGTTGCAGACTTGTTGCACTTTTGAAACCAGCAAGTTTGCTACTCTTGAATCCAAGATTCTCTGCATTGGTAAAAATTTCATTTGTTGAAACCAGTAATGGTTCTCGAACATCTGACATTACTTGATACTGTCTACTTTGAGTATCAACAGACCCTGCACCAATGACATATCCACTAACTCTAAATTCTATTCTTTGTGAACTATCATTTACTACTGTGAAATCAGTTGCAGTTTTTCCATCATTTTCTAAAGTTGGAAGTTTTAGGTAGATATGATATCCACCACTTGCAGTCATTACAACTAGTGTCTTTTCAAAACACTTTGGAAATATATTCTCAGCAAGTTCTTTTGACTTGACATCTATGACCATTAGATTATCAGAAATTTTACCTAAGACAATACCCAGATTACCTTCTGGAATTATAGAATTATTTCTTTCAGTTTCCCACTTTTTCCAATCAACACTATACATCTGTGTTTTAGGAATTGCAAAAACATTGACACCATATTTTTTGTAATCTGCAATATGTTTTGTAATCATTTTTCAACGTCCTCACGAATCTCAACTCTTTCGCCTTCTGCAAAATCTAATTGGTCAAGTAAAAAATGATAATGCTTTCTTTCATTCTCAATGTCTTTTTTTAGATGTGCTGAATCCCAGCCTGCACTGATTAGGTGTCCTACAAGATTTGTTATTTTTTCTTGGCAGTCAAGTATTTCTTCATGACAGTAACATTCTGCTTTTGTGAATATTCCATCAGAATCTTTGACTTTAATGTTAACTCGTTCTCCAAGACCCATTACTGCGGTGTTCCCCCAGAACCTGTTTTCCACCTAGATTTTTTGACTTTCTTTATTGCACCATTAGGCATAATTTCATCATATCCAAGTTCTTGCCACTCGGCTTCTGAGAGACTCATCTTGCTCTACCCCACATTACAAAAATACACTTCTTGCAGACTGGCTTAGGCGTGGTTCCAACTACCTCTGGATCATTCGAACCATACGTGAGTCCGTCTATTTCCCCAAAGTACGTACACCCAATTTCACATGGGTCTGAACACCTACAAACAGTCATTTGTGGCACTCACACTCACATGGATTCTTCATTCGACTTGAACGATTATTGCCCTTGCAGGCAGAATGATAATTTCTAAAACAGTTAGTAGTAATTTTATGAGAAAGGGAAGTGGACGACAAGGTTAGTTAGACCCTGCCAATCCGTCAACTTTAGCCTGTAAATCGGCTATTGCTTTTTTGTTTTCCTCATGCAGATCAAGTAAAGTCTTGTTGAATCCTCGTTGTTCCTCAAGTCTAGAACTTAATTCATCGACTTGTTTCTTCAACTCTATTACTTCTTCAAGACTTTCTTGAACTGGGCTTACAGGCTTACTCTTGAAGTCTGTATTGTTAAAGTCAGTTTTGGTTGGTGTTCTGCCAGTAATTGAACTTGGATTTTTCTCATGTTGTTTGATGAGAATGTCCTCAAGATCATTTATTCTGGCTTGCACATACCGTTTCTGTTCAAGGTCGTCCCCAACGCCTTGAGGATTGATACATTTTTCACAGATGTGTTTGACATATCCAAACTCTGCGAGTTCTGCAGAACCTAATTTCTGACAAGTTTCACTTGCGTTTGAAGCTGTCTTACTATTGATAGGTTTTCCAGTAACATCAATCCGTTTCATCAATCTAGCCCACATCTCGCTTTTCTGATTGAATGTCTCTTTGATTTCCTCTGGGGTCATGTCAACTACTTGTGCCATTATTCCTTCTTACCCCCACATTCCATACATTTTCCACTCAATGTCTTTGGTGCAACTTTACACCGTTCATCTCCTCTGCAGACTTTCTCATCTTGCAAGAGGTCTTTCTTGACAGTTTGACTGCCAGTAGTTTTAACATCGCCTCTCACTTCTGAGATTAGATTTGCAAGTAATTGCTCAGGCAATTGTTTTCGCTGAGCATTTCTCTCAGCCTTACTCATCGCTGTTCGCTTGGCAAATTCAACAAGTGTGTTACCTTGATAGGCTCTTGCACTTGCATTTCCCATTGTCTCCAAACCTGTGTTTGAATTCTTGCAGACAATTGTACTATCCCAAAACCACGTTAGTTTATCTTCCTCTGGCTTGATTAGTTCTGTTTTTTCAGAAACAACCGTCAATGGATTACCATTGTTTGCCATCAGAATGACTGCGTGTTTTAGACCCACATAGGATAGAACTGGTTTTCCTTGAATCTCGTAAACGTAATCCTTTTTCAGACTAGAATCGAAATTCATAATCTGCAATTCATCTTTACGTTCAGCGATTTCAAAGATTGTAGGTTCTTTTGATATTTCTACACTCATTTGATCACCTCACTTGATATGCGTGTAAATACAGGGAGAACAGCACACTCAGAACATTGTCTTAATTGTAATTCGCTACCGTCATACATGAAATACTTTCTGAGAGTTTTCTCACCAGTATGTCTGCAAACGTATATCGTGCTAGACAAACGTGACCCCTGCAAAATACAGAGGTCTGTCTGTATGCGTACAACTATTGTTTTGAATGTGTAGTCCTACCATATGATTTGCAATTTATATCAAAAGAAAATGAGTTATAAATTTTAGCTTGTAAAAAAACAGACTCTAGGTAAACACCGTTTGCGTGTTAGGGTTAGACAGGTGTCAGACCGTCAAGTGCTAACCAAAGTGCTATCCAATAATTCTTTTATAGTGAGTTGTCGGCACCGACAAGTGCTAACCACAGGCATGAGGTGCAGACAGGTGCTAACTGTCTATCAAATGATAATCATTCTAGTTGATATCGACTATTCCAAAATCAGAGAATGAGATGAACAAAGTTATATCCAAACTTTGTCAGATTAGATCGCTGAGTTTTCAGATGATGAAAATCAGATGTTGAAAATGGTAGGCGAGTTAGAACAGCAAAATAACGCAAATCATATGTGTTCTCCCTTGCCTACCGATATTTCTATAGCTTATTATCAAATATAAGAATGGCGTAAATTGTACGATCAAATTCTACATTTTTAGAAAATTTGGCACTATTTTTTGTGAACGTACTAGTTTATTCCTTATCCATCGTTTCTCGGACTTGTTCCATCGCTTCCATATCATGCTGCATTTTTTCAACTTTAATCTCAACATTTTTCAGTCTTTCAAGTTCTTGTTCTGTTTTAGACAGTTTGACTTTAAGGTCTGCATTATCATCAATTGTCAGATGTGGTATTGCATATTCATATTCCTCAACTAGAACCTTCCAGTTCTTTCTGAAATAATTCTCATCTAGTTTAATCAAACCAGTATGGGACATCATGTATTCTTTTTTGATTAGTGAAGCCAGAGTATCTTTTGAAAATGCTTCTTTGTTATGCTCATTGAAAAAATATCTAAATCCGTTCATGGCTGGAATTTCTCGTCTTTTTGAAATACCATCAGTTTTGTTAAATCCAGTATCATCAAAAATTCTATACAGGTCTTGTGTGTATGAACTTGGACTTGCACGAATGACTTCTCCCAATGCCTGTCTTTCTTTGTATAGATTGGACTTTATGAAATACTGATCACTCTTTGGATATATTCTAACATAATTTTTCCATTCTTCCATGTATGACTTGATGTGAACCCATGCTTCTGGTGTTCCAAATGCGATATAGTGAAAATCAGTTCCCTTGTAAATATCAAATATTATGCAAACCACATTTTCATCAGAATCTGTATATTCTCCAAGTTCCAATTTTCCATCTTTTCGATAAACTGGCTTTATGCAGTCCCATGTGAAAACAAACCCACCCTTTCTGATACCAGATGATAATGCAGTGAATGTAATTGCTCTGTCCCTATCTGAATCCAAATATGGTAAAATTCTATTCCGAATCTCATCTTTTGTATATGCTCGATATTCCTCTTTCTCGCCTTCTGGTCTTGCACCAATAACTCTCTCCCATGCCATGTCTTTTGCAACACCGTTCATTTGACATAATTTTCTAATTGGCTTTATCAGGTTCTTGACATACCCTGCAGTCAATCTATCCTCATGTCCTTTTGGAAGTTTGATATGTTCTTTCAGTTCCAGTTGATATGTCAAAACAAGATTAATCATTTCTTCTGGGTCTTGTCTGCAAAGTGAGATGAACTCATTACATCTTTCTTGAAAGTCTGCGTCCAATGGTTTTTTCATTATTTCTTTATGATATCGTGATGTCTTGACTTGTTCCATTCTTTGTTTTCTTTGTTCTTCAATTTTCTTTGGATTACCTTCCAAGTAATCTGCAAGTGCAACACACAAGAATCTCTTTAATCCTAATGTGTATCGATATTTTGATTCTTGTGATCTTATTCCTTCTAAAAATAATGTAAAAGCGTCACTTGATGGTTTGATTATATCGCCACGATTTATCTTCTTAACCTTAACGCCCATGTCTACCAACACTATGTGAATTGGGGTCTAGTTAAGGACTTGGATTCAAGACGGGTCTAGTGGGATTCGAACCCACGACAGCCGCCTTAAAAGGGCGGTGCGCTACCTGGCTGCGCTATAGACCCATGCGAGTTTTTCCATTATTGTACAATTTAGTCTTTTACCAGTCTAAAATTAAAAATGGAAACTTTAAAACCAGCAGTTCTTTTTCTTGTAAATACTGCCCTTGTAGTATAGCCCGGTCTAGAATTCGGCCCTGTCACGGCTGAGACGCGGGTTCAAATCCCGCCGAGGGCGCTTTTATTTTTCAAATTAAATATTTCTGATCGCATGACATTCTATCCTGTTTGTCACAATAATCTTAAAATCCGGGCAATTTCAGTGAAAAATTGATGTCTGACGACAAAAAAGATTCTGAAGTAAAAGATGCTCCAAAAGCAGATACAGAATCAAAAAAACAGGATGGTCAAAAATCTATCAAGGCATCTAAGGATGCACAAAAAGCAATCAAGGCAGCAGAAGAAGCAGAAGCTGCAGCAGAAGCTGCAATTGCAAAAGCCAAAGAATTGAAACAAGCTGCATCAAAAGCATCAGAAGATGAGTTTAAAGCAATTGCTGAAGAAATTAAAGCTGATGCTCCAAAAGCACCTGATGTAACTAACAAAAGAAAAAATGAAATTATATTTAGAAGAGAGATGGGCGAACCTGAATTTTTCTTAGATAAAGTAGATAGATTTCCAAAACCTATTTTATCTGAAGATGAAAAAGATGACATTACACGTAAAGCTCTCAATTATGAAGATACCACACCTGAATACAATCCTCAAAATATTTTAGACGAACGTTTTGGGGGAACTTCAAATTATGAAACTGGAATAACTGTTCTTGGTGATGAATTACAAGCAAAACTAGATCGTCTTAGAAATGATCCTGAAGCACTTGCTGATGATATTGCACAAGTTGAACAAAATCTTGCATATTTGGATTCATTACATCAAAATTATTATCTTGGAATGAATGTTTTCAGAACCGCAAAAGGTGGAAGAAAAGATTAAATTAATTTTGGTGATATGATGTGAGCGAACTAAAATTTGATGTTTTAAATGCAAGAGTAACTTTCAAAAACGTTCCTCTTCATTCTCTTGCTAGATTTGCATTCAAAGATGTAACTGCTGCAACAGAGGCCTTCAAAAAAATTCCTGGTGTTGAAGAATGTATTATAATTCAAACTTCTAGTAGAGTAGAAATTTTTACTGTTAGTAATCTTGAAAAAGATGATTCTACTGATGCAAGAAGACCTGAAGGAAAAGGTTTGGTAATTAATCAAATGAAAGAAACTTGGGAAAAAAATTCTAGCATAGAGCAAATTGATATTGATCATTTTGATCAAACCTTAGAAGTTTTCAAAGATGATGATGTATATCTTCATCTCTTACGATTAGCTTGCGGATTGGATTCTGTAGTTGTTGGAAAACAAGAAGTTTATGATGAAATTACAAAGTCACTAGAAATTGCAAAAAAATCTGGTGCCTCTGGAAAAATTCTTAATAAATTATTTGATAGTGTAATACGACTTGCTAATTCAATCCGAGATTCAACTGAAATTAGTAAAGAAGTTTTGTCGTTAGGTGATGTTGCATTGAACTTGGTAGAAGAAAAAGTTGGTTTGGATGCAAAAAAGAAGGTCTTACTCATTGGAACCGGTGAATCTGCAGCTATGGTTGCAAAAACACTAGGACAAAAAGAACTTTCATTTACAGTTACTAGCAAAGATATGCAACGTGCTACCAATTTCTCACAACTTTTGTGTGGTACTCCAATGGAGTTTGTTGATGCACTTTCAGGATTTGATAAATTTGATATTATCATAGTTGCTACTACTGCTGATTACTTTTTGATTGATCTTGAACGGATCAAACTTGTTATGAAAGAAAAGAAAAAAGGAACTCTAATTTTAGATATATCTGAGCCAAGAGCTGTAGAAGAAACTATCATGGAGTTGCCTCGAATTAAATTATTATTCAGAGATCAGGTTGCAGAAATTTATGAAGAAAATGCAAAATTAAGAGCTGGAATCGTACCTGCTGTTGAGAAAATCATTGATAAGGAATTACCAATCTTATCTGCTTCAATGAAAAGAGTTTAATTTTTTACGATTAGCCTTGTTGTCTTAGAATTACTTGTGTTAATGTCTCTACTGAATATTCTATTCCGTGTTCTTCATCACTATGTTTTCTATACGCATCGATCACATTTTCTACTTCGCCCTCAATTTCGTATTGGCATTCAAATCCGTAATCTCTACATGTAATTTTTGTCATGTGACTAATTTTGGCTGGTTAATTTTCTAAATATAAGTAAATCTGTCAAATTTTGAAGAGAAATACATTTATCCAAATCAAGAAACTTTCCTCACATGGCAGATACAAAAGCAAAGATCATCTATACTGAATTATTAAAAGAAGATCTAGTTGTAATTCGTCTAGTTCCAATAACTGGAATGCCAAAGTACAAAACTGGACAATTTCTAACTATTGGTTTACCGGTAGCTGCAGAAAATAAAATTGTGAAACGTGCATATTCGATTGCATCGCATGCTGAAAATAGAGATTATTTTGAATTTGTAATTAGATGGGTAAGAAAACCATTACCTGGTCGTGTAACCACTGAATTATTCTATCTTAGTGTTGGTGATGAAGTATTACTTGGTGATCCAACCGGCGACGACTTGATAATTGAAGACAAATATCGAAATGGAGAACCAGATAATAGAAGAGTAGTCTGCGTAGGTGGCGGAACTGGTCTTGCACCATTCATTGCATTTGCACATCATTTTCATGATACTAATGATAAAAGACAACTTGTAGTTTTACATGGTGCAAGTTATGTTGATGAATTAAGTTACAAACGTCTTCTCACTGACTTTGAAAATGAAAGTAAAGAAAGAGGAACTGATGAATGGAACTTTCTTTATAGAGCTGCAATTAGTAGACCAAAAGAACAATACAATAGATCATGGAATGGTCAAGTAGGAAGAGTTGAATCATTTTTCAAAGCAAATGCACAAGGTGTTTCTCCGTTAGATGAATTAGTTGGAGAAAAAGTCACTCCTGAGAATACTAGAATTTACATTTGTGGTTATCAAGGAACCATTGATGGAGTAATGGATTATGTTGATGATAGAGGATTTGTCAATAGAGATAATCCACATGAAGATGGAACTTTTGAAGTCAAATACGAATCATACGGATAAAATTTATTTCTCTCTTGGAAGTATCTCGTCTAAAATTTCCTGATTTGCAGCTACAATAAAAGAAACTCTTGTATCATAACTCAAATCTGCATCAAGAGGATTAAATTCTGAATCTAAAAGCAAACCTCCTGCTTCTTTCACAATTATGTATCCTGCTGCAATATCTTGAATTCTAATTTTATCTCTTAAATCAATAAAAACATCCATCAAACCTTGTGAAAACATTGCCATTTCTAATGCATTTGCACCAAAATGTCTGGTATGGCTATGATGTTCAAAAACAGGTTGTAATTTTTTCATTATTTCTTGTGATGCACCTGACGTATTGACTCCAACTATTTTGTACAATGGTGTACCTTTGTAAACTGAAATTTGTTTGTCATCTAGAAATGCACCTTTTCCTTCTGATGCAGAATACATTTCACCTGTTGAAAGATTTGTAATCACTCCGTCTGTTATTGAACTGAGCCTATTTTCTGTTGCAAATGCTAATGATGAACAAAAAAATGGTACTCCTCTAACCGCATTTGCAGAACCATCAATTGCATCCATGATGACAAATCCTTTTGGATTTTCTGATAATTCTACTCGACCACATTCTTCTCCTAACACCACACACTCAAAATTAATCTCTTTTAGATAATCCAAAACAGTGGTTTCTGCAGTAATATCGATATTTCTAGAAATATCTCCTCCTGCACCTCTTCCAAAATCACCCGCGGCTTTTTCTGTTCCTGCCATGTCTTTCACCGCCTCATAAATTCTTCTTGATGCTTCTTTGAGAACTTGATTAGTTTCCATTATGATTTTCAAATTTGTGGATAATTTAATTGAATAATTTTTTCATTTAATTTGAAAACCTCTTTATTCATGCTTGAAATAAATTAGTTATGACGGCAACAGAATTACAAGGCTCAGGTGGATGGGTTAATGCTGAACTTACTGATGAAGAAGTCCAAAAATCCAAACTTGTACCAAACATAGACAAACACTTCCTAGCATCACTTGAAAAATTAGATCCTTCAAAAATGCTAAAACATTTCTGCAAAGCATGTAATTCTGAGTTTGATGGGCCAACTGGTTTTCAAATAGAAGAAAAACCAAACGAAGAGGTTGCTAATGGATTAATCTTAATTGAGAGAGGTCAGTATACCTGTCACAAATGTAGTTCTACCATCGGCGAATATCGTGTTTTCTCACAGCCACAATAGAAACCCAACATATACATTATTAATTTCGAATCATAATGATATAACATGGAAGAAAATTACTCTTGGATCTATTTGCTCATATTCATGATCATACCACTTGCTAGAATACTCCCAAGATTATTGAGACGTGCTGGCCTTAAACAAGACATATCTGCTCGTCCTGAAACCCCACGTGGAAATTTCTTCCAAGAATCACCACCTGCGGATAATTTTAGAGAATCATCATCACCTGATAATTTTCAAGAATCTCCACGTCGAGAAGAATTTTCAACAAAAAACTGGCCTAAAGAAAAAATTGTACTTGGCTTATTGATGACTAACATATCAAAATTTGAAGAACTTCAGAAGAAAGGAAACATATCGACAAACAATCTAGATACCATTCTTCAAGATCTTGAGAAAAAAGGTCTAATGAGACCTGTAGAAAAAAGTGGTCCATTTGGAAAATCAATACAACTAAAAATTACAGAAAAAGGCGCTGCAGAGTTTAGACGAATGTAATTAGATCTTTGAACGCATAAATAGCAATTTGTTAACAATCTTTTGTGAGTGGAAAAGACGAATCAATTTTCAGTAAAAGTGCATTAATGGGAACTAAACCTGGAAAACAAATCATAAAACAAGGTTTATTCAAATCAAAAGGTTTCAAGCAATTTAATCACTATAAAGAAGAAGCAGAAAATACATTTCCAGAATTTGCTAAAAGATTTGCAAAAAATTTATTTGATCAAATAAACTCTGATGAATCTCCTAACACTACACAACAAAAATTTGCAGAAGAAGTTGGTTCAACAGAAATTATTCTTAATGCTTCTGAAATAGACCCTATCAAATCGAAACTATCTGATTTTGATACTCTACACGACCGAGTTCTTAGAATTCTAAACTCAAATTTTGTAAAAATGACATTTCCTGTATTCAATGGTCTTTTTGATGCGTCAACTGATTACTTTAAAGATGATCCAAGTACTAACATGCGCGAGGATATTGTAGACGGTCACATAATTGCAATAGATCTTAGTGAACCAATGGATAGAATTGTAGACAAAGATGAGGATCTAGAATATCTTGATGATTACAAACTAATGAATCCATATATTCTAAAACTCGCAAGAGAAAAAATTTCAAAAGGTGGCGAGGATGTGCTAAAAGAATTTGAAGAAGGATTCAAGCAGGCAAGAATTGGACAATACCTTGATACAAAATTAAAAGATAAACCTACATCAATTACCGAAGAAGAATTAGTTGAGAGTTACAAGAAATATCGTTCTGTTATGGGTACAGCTGGTCGAAACATGGCATTAAATCGTGCACCGTTAGCTGATATCTTTTACACTGGAATGGCAAAAGCAGCAGAATCTGTAGGATGTGGAAATGAAATTGAAGACA
This sequence comes from Candidatus Nitrosopelagicus sp., assembly GCA_028344155.1. Classification (GTDB taxonomy): domain Archaea; phylum Thermoproteota; class Nitrososphaeria; order Nitrososphaerales; family Nitrosopumilaceae; genus Nitrosopelagicus. Next base: position 7,033 of record JAOMAI010000015.1, on the reverse strand, counting down.
GCATTAGAGATAAAGCTGCAAAAATACCATCATGGCCACTGTTCTATTCTCTAAAAATGAATGATGTAAAGAGTGGATTTGAAGAGACCATGAATCACAGTGAATCTTATCTTAATGATGCTAGAGCTGCACTTGAAAAACTCCCAGATAGTTTCTCACATCGAAAATTCTTAGAATTTTTGTTCCTAACTGTCGAACACTATAATCTATTTTGGTATAAAAAACTCCAAGAAGAGAATATCTGGTCAGATTTGACTCAAAACCTTCCTAAGTGATACAAATGATGTGGTCAGAAAAATACCGACCTCAAAATATTTTTGATATGGTTGGAAATGAAGATGCTAGAAAACAATTTGTTGAATGGTTTGGAAAATGGAAAAAAGGAACAAAACCACTATTATTGATTGGTCCTCCTGGAATTGGAAAAACAACAATGTGTTTTCTTGCAGGAAAACAATTTGGTTATGACATGATTAGTCTTAACGCAAGTGATGTTCGAAATAAAAAAAATATTCAAGAAATACTAACTCCTGTACTTGGAAATCAAACTGTTCTTGGCGAACCTATGATTTTCATTGATGAAGTAGATGGGATACATGGACGTTCTGATTATGGAGGAGTTGAAGCTCTGATTAACATCTTAAAAGAACCAACTGTTCCAATTGTACTTGCTGGCAATTATGGCTCTTCAGATAAAATGAAGAAAATAAAAAAAGTTGTAAAAACTTTGCAGATTAGTCCGTTGTCGCCTAGATTTCTTAAATTATATCTTGATATGATATTAGAAAAAGAAAAAGCAAAAATTAATCCTGGAAGATTGATAAAATTAATTACTGATTCAAAAGGTGATATTCGTTCTATGATAAACTCTGCACAAGCATTGGTTACTGGATTCGAACCTAATACTGAAAAATCCTTTGAATCTCTAAACATTGAAGATGGATTAAATGCATTTTTCAAATCACAGTCACTTGAGGAAGCAAGAGTTGTTTTATTCTCTTTAAGAATTGATCCTAGAGAAAAAATTAATGCATTTTATTCAAGTATTATTACTAGTAATCTATCTTCAGACAAAATGTCTAAAGCACTAGAAATTATTTCAGAAGCTGATTTACTTTATGGAAAAATAATGAAAACACAAAATTGGAGATTACTACGTTATCTCGATTCAATCTTACTATCACTTTATGAAAAAGATTCTTCTGCTAGATACACTCAGTATAATCTCTCTTGGCCATTGTTGAATAGATTACGATGGGATGGTGCAAAAATCAAAGCTATTGGTTCAACATTATCTAAAAAACTTCATGTATCAAATAGTACCTTTGCAACATTTTTCTTTCCATTTATTTTATCATTGAAGAAAAATGATTCTATTGAACTTGAATTTGAAGAAACGTATGAAGAATTAATTGAAAAGGAGATTGACCTTTTAGAATGAGCTGGCGAAAAATTACAATGAAATTTGATGGTACATGTATAGTATGTAATGAAAAAATCAATGTAAATGAAATTGGTCTATGGTCAAAAGGTCTAGGTGTAAAACATGAAAAATGTGTTGAAACTGAAGATCTCAAATGTATGATATGTGGTGGTTCTGCTGGGTGCTCCCAGTGTGAATTTCAAGATGATTGTGATCGTTCAGTTGTTTCTCAACTATGCATATGTAAAAAATGTGAAGAATTAGGAAATTCTTATGAAACATATCAAAACTCTCTTAAAAAGAAATTTTCGTTATTAAATCTCAAAAATTAGCAATTTTTGTTTTGTTTAACTTAAATTAATATATGATATCTGGGACGAGAAATCGCGGACATGCATTCTGATAAACTAAATGAATATCTGAATAACAAAAAAACCTCACTTCAAGGTGGTGGTCAGGATAGAATTAAGGCTCAACATGAAAAGGGCAAACTGACTGCTAGAGAACGTATTGATCTACTCTGTGATGATGGAACTTTCGTTGAACTTGATGCAATGACTACACATCATTATTTTGATTATGATATGCAGAAAAAGAAATTTTTCACTGATGGCGTAGTTGGTGGTTATGGAAAAATCAATGGTCGTCAAGTCTATGTTTTCGCATATGATTTCACTGTTTTAGGTGGAACCTTAAGTCAGATGGGAGCTAAAAAAATTACCAAATTAATGGATCATGCAACTAGAAATGGATGTCCAATAGTTGGAATCGCTGATTCTGGTGGTGCAAGAATTCAAGAGGGAATCTTAAGCCTTGATGGTTTTGCAGATATTTTCTATCATAACCAATTAGCATCTGGTGTAGTTCCACAAATCACTGCAAGTATTGGTCCTTCTGCTGGTGGTGCTGTTTACTCTCCTGCAATGACTGATTTTGTTATAATGGTTGAAAAAGCTGGAACTATGTTTGTAACTGGTCCTGATGTTGTAAAAACAGTTCTTGGAGAAGAAATATCCTTTGATGAATTAGGTGGTGCAATGACTCATGGAACAAAGAGTGGCGTTGCTCACTTTGTAGCTAAAAATGAATACGAATGTATGGATTATATCAAAACATTACTTTCCTACATTCCACAAAATAATGCTGAAGCTCCACCTTCTGTTAAAACATCTGATGATCCTAACAGATTAGATAATAATTTAATAAACATTCTACCTGATGATGCTTTACAACCTTATGATATGAAAGAAATTATTCTTTCAATCTTAGATGATAACAAATTCTTTGAAATCCATGAACTATTTGCACAAAATGTTATTGTTGGTTTTGGTAGAATGAATGGTAAAACTGTTGGAATTGTAGCAAATCAACCAATGTTTTTGGCAGGTGCATTAGATATTGATTCATCAAACAAAGCATCACGTTTCATTCGTTTCTGTGATTGTTATGGTATTCCACTAATTACTTTAGTTGACACTCCTGGTTACATGCCAGGTTCAAATCAAGAACATAATGGAATAATTCGTCATGGAAGTAAATTACTATACTCTTACTGTGAAGCTACCGTTCCAAAAATTACAGTTGTCATTGGAAAAGCATATGGTGGTGCATACATTGCAATGTCAAGCAAAAATCTAGGAACTGATGTGAATTATGCATGGCCAACTGCACAAATTGCTGTACTTGGATCTGAGGGCGCTGTAAAAATTATGAATAGAAAAGAATTGGCAAGTTCCGATAATCCAGATGAATTAAAAAAGAAATTAGTTGATGAATTTACCGAAAAATTTGCAAATCCTTACGTTGCAGCATCAAATGGAACAGTAGATACCGTCATTGACCCGGCAGAGACTAGACCAATGCTTATCAAAGCACTTGAAATGCTCAGCAATAAACGTGAAAAACAACTTCCTAGAAAACATGGAAATATCAACCTGTGATTAGATATGATTGAAAAAGTACTGATAGCTAACAGAGGAGAAATCGCCCTTCGTGTAATGAAAACTTGTAAGGCTTTAGGAATAAAGACTGTGGCAGTCTATTCTGATGAAGATGTAAACTCTCTTCATGTAAAAACTGCTGACGAGTCATATTACATTGGTGAAGCTGCTCCTGCAAAGAGCTATCTTAATCAAGAAAAAATTCTTGACGTCATGCTATCGTCTGGTACTGACGCTGTACATCCTGGTTATGGTTTTCTTTCAGAAAATGATGATTTTGCACGATTATGTGAAAAAAATAAAATTAACTTTATTGGTCCTTCTGCTGATTCAATGAATCTTTGTGGAGATAAGATGCGTTGTAAAGCCGCAATGCTTGATGCTAATGTCCCAACCGTACCTGGAAGTCCAGGTTTAGTAAAAGATGCAGATGAAGCAGAAAAAATCGCAAATGATATTGGTTATCCTGTACTTTTGAAATCGGTTTATGGTGGTGGAGGTCGTGGAATTAGATTAGTTACTACTGATAAAGAATTACAGGAAGGTTTTGAAACTGTTACATCCGAATCCATAGCCGCTGTTGGAAAATCTGCAATTATTGTTGAAAAATTCCTAGAGAAAACACGACATATTGAATATCAAATGTGTAGAGACAAACATGGTAATACCGTACATCTCTTTGAGAGAGAATGTTCCATTCAGAGACGAAATCAAAAATTAATTGAACAAACTCCATCTCCTGTAGTCGATGAAGCGAAAAGAGAAGAAATTGGTGAATTAGTTGTTAAAGCTGCACAAGCCGTTGATTATACTAACTTGGGCACTGCAGAATTTCTCAGAGCAGATTCTGGAGAATTTTATTTCATTGAAATCAATGCAAGATTACAAGTAGAACATCCAATCTCTGAAATGGTATCTGGATTAGACTTTGTTAAACTTCAACTAGATATTGCAAATGGAGAAACACTACCATTCAAACAATCTGATTTGAAAATGAATGGTTATGCAATTGAATGTAGAATAAATGCTGAAGATACTTTCTTAGACTTTGCACCATCAACTGGTCCTGTTCCTTACGTTACAATTCCTTCAGGTCCAAGTGTTAGATGTGACACGTATCTATACCCTGGATGCACTGTATCTCCATTTTATGATTCTTTGATGGCAAAACTGTGCACTTGGGGAAAAACATTCGATGAATCTAGATTAAGAATGCTAAGTGCATTAGATGACTTTGATATTCAAGGTGTAGAAACTTCAATTCCTTTATACAAAACCATTCTAAATTCTGAAGAATACAAGACTGGAAACTTGTCAACTGACTTTTTGAAACGATTTGAAATGATTGAAAAATTAGAAAAAGATTTAATTCAAGATAGAAAAGATAAACAAATTCCTGCTATTGCTTCTGCAATAATGCATTCTGAATTTTATAAAAGTAAAGTACAATCACAAAATTCCAGAAATCAAAACTGGAAAAATAAGATGGATAGTGTGTAAAAATGAAATACAAAGTTCAAGATACTGATGAAATTGTAGATGGTGAAATCTTAGAGAAATTATCCAAGGATGAATATAAAATTAAGATCAAAGACAATGAATATGTTGTAAAAATTCTTAACATGGATTCAAATATTATGGAATTTGTTTTGAATAATGAATTTCATTCAGTTAGATATGTTGATAGTCAAACTTCTGAGATGAATTTCATTGTTGACGGTTCATCAATGTCTGTAAACATGAATTCACATCTTGATGATATTGTTTACAAAAACTCCGGCGGATCTGATTCTGGTGCAGGCCAATCTACTTTGCGCAGTCAAATCCCTGGCAAAGTTGTATCAATAAATGCAGGTGAAGGTTCTGAAGTAAAGAAAGGTGACACAGTTTGTACCTTAGAATCAATGAAGATGCAAGTTGCTGTCAAAGCACAAAAAGATGGTATAGTCAAAGGTATCAAAATCAAAGAAGGTAATTCTGTAAACAAAAATGATATTATTGCTGAAATCGAATAACTAGTTTTATTTTAGAACGTTCATAATTTCACTGTAATCTGGTTCTTTCAATGGATCTTCTGAAACCCATTTCCAAATCACTTTGTGTTCTTCATCTAAAATGAAAACTGAACGCTTTGCTGCATTGTAATCTTTAACGTGTAACAAATCTTTTAACAAAATATCATAGTCTTTGATTGTTTGACTTGTATAATCTCCTAGTACTGGAAAATTATAATTGTTCTTTTCTGCAAATGCCTTATTTGCAAATGGTCCGTCATTACTAATTGCAATTACCTGTGCTCCTAGCGCTGAAATGTCATTTAATGAGTCTCTAAATTTACAAAGTTCAACTTCACATACTGGAGAACTTGCTGCAACGAAAAATGAGATAACGACTTTTTTGCCTTTAAACTCATCTAGGGATCTAAATTTTAGATCTCCATCAACTAGCTCAAATTTTGGTGCTTGATCTCCAACGTTAACTGCCATAGGAATCCTCATTTATTGTCGTATATCAATTTAGAGGACTTTGTAAAAACCAAATTTTGATCGAAAAAATTCTCTATAGCTTTATATTTTGACCGAAGGGAGTCGGTTTAACTTGGTTGGCGAGAGTGTAGCATCATACAGTAATGTATTACTCATGTTTGGCTTTGCATGTGCCGCAATGGCACCTGCCCTTTTGGTATCTAGAATGATATCTCCTGAAAACAAGAAACAACCAAATCCTGTAAAGACACTTCCTATGGAATGTGGCCAAGTCCCATCTGGTGCTGGTCGAACTCATTTCATGATGCAATATTATGCATATGTTCTAATGTTCGTTATTTTTGATGTTATGGCAATTTTCCTGTATGCTTGGGGTAGCTCTCTTTTAGACCTTCCACGAACTGCAACTTTACCAATTATTGCCTTCTTAGGAATTATGTTTGCCGCAATGGCATACGCGTTATACCAATCAAAGAGGAAAGACATATGGTAATTCTATATACTAGTTACAACTATCAAGGTGAGGGACTAAGTTGCTAAAAGAACTCGTTACACCACAAAACGCAAATGTGTTTGTTGGAAAACTTGGCGACATTTTGTACAAAGCAGTTGATCAACCATTAGGTATGGCAATCAACTGGGGAAGAATGTGGTCTTTATGGCCAGTACACATTGAAACAGCATGTTGTAGTGTTGAGTTTGGAGCAGCATCAAGTCCAAGATACGACGTAGAAAGATTCGGTATCATCGAAGCTTTTGGATCATTACGACAGTGTGATCTTGTCGTAGTACAAGGAACAATCACAAGAAAAATGGCACCAAGACTTAGATTAGTCTATGATCAAATGCCAGAACCAAAATATGTAATTGCCATGGGTGCATGTGCAATTACTGGCGGTCTGTACTTTGATTCATACAATGTGTTGCCTGGCATCGACGGAATTCTTCCAGTTGATGTTTATGTTCCTGGTTGCCCTCCTAGACCTGAAACCTTGATTCAAGGATGCATGTTGTTGCAAGAGAAAATCAAAAGGATGAAGGCTAGATAGGTAAAAAATTATGAGTAAGTCTGAAAAAAAAGTAACTTCAAAAGATGAAGATAAGAAAAAATCTGATGAAAAAGCTATCGGTGATGCAATTATTGCAGCAGCAAATGCAAGACGAGAAGAACTTGCAAAAGAAGC
>JAOMAI010000014.1 GCA_028344155.1 Candidatus Nitrosopelagicus sp. | reverse complement strand
GCGATGTAGAAATTAGCGAAGCTGAGAATAGTGGATTAAATTCATGGGAGAATTTTAGAGAAAAATTTCTTTCATTTTTGGATACCATACCAAATCATGTAAAAATAAAACTTGATACAGGATTTTTTCAAGGCCAAGCTCCAGAAACTGAGGAGATGTTTAGAAATGAGATGGCGGAGTTTGGAAATAATTTACAAGTACTAGCTGCGGATGAACCACAAGTTATTGAAGAATGGAATAAAATTTCTGAAGAAAGTGATTCTAATTTTCAAAGTTTACTTGTAGGTACCACAGAAAAAATGGCATTAGAGAATTTTATAGATACTAATTTGCATCCAAGATTTGTATATTTTTCAGATTATAAAAAAATCATAGGAAATGTAAATTTGAATGAGTACAAAAAGGAAAGATCATCAGCAGCAAGCATAGAATATACAGAAGATGAATTTGATAAAGCAGACACAGTCGATAATTTATTTTATTTGGCAGAATTGGATGTTGATGCTTTGGAAGATGCAAAAAATAGTCCTTCACAATTAATTAAATTACTCAATACTTGTAGCAAAAGACTCACTGAGAAACTAAATCCAGCTTGGAAAGGAGATCCAATACATGTGGAATTAAGATTAAATCCAAACAATGTGATGAGTGTAGTGATATCAGATGTACATAAGGATGGAACAGTCACAAATACAGGATTACTAAATAGACGAGCTGAAGGGTTTAAGTGGACATTTTCATTTATCGTTAATTTTGCTGCAGAAACTCAAAGAGCGGAATTAAAAGAAGCAATTTTACTTTTAGATGAACCTGCAAGAAACTTACATCCTACACAACAACGAGGAATTTCAGATTTATTGAAAAGTTTAGCAGGTTCAAATCAAGTATTATATGCCACACATTCGCCTTACATGATTTTTGATTATGCGCCAGGTAATCTCTTGGTAGTTGAATTAGATAAGAAAAAACATTTGAGTAGAATTTATTATGATTATTGGAATGCAGATGATTTAACATTAACACCAATTCTTTATGGATTGTCAAGAGGATTGGTAGAATCAATTCTAGATAGACAGATAGGATATAATTCTAGACCAGTCATAGTTGTAGAAACCATTTCAGATACAATGTATCTTAATGCATTTGATAAATTCTTAGAAGACCCAAACATCTCAATGAATCCTCTCAACATAGTTGCAGCATATAATAAAAATTCAGTTTTACCATTATCAATTTTTTATAGAAATCACGGATACAATACATTCGTACTATTAGACAATACGGAAGAATCTAAGGAAATTTCAGCTCAATTAATTGCAAATGAATTTTCAAAAACTCAAACAATTTTCTTTGAAGAAAAAACAAAAGCTCTTCAATCAATTGAAGATTATATGATTATAGAAGATTATCTTTACGCAGTAAATCAAACTTATGCGATTAAATTACGAAAAGAAGGATATGTCAATTTAACGGAACAAGACATACAATCCAGAAATAAGAGCGGTATTATTGAAAGTCTTCATTCAATATGGGAAGAGCATAGAGAGGATGGCTGGGAAGAATTTGATAGCGAAGAAGTAGCGCGTTATATTTGTGAGAAGATTGCCATAGAAGAAGCTGATTTTCTTTCAGATAAGACTAAAGACAAGTTTAGATCACTTTACAGATTAATCGCTGAGAGAATTAGACAACAGCAGAATTTAATGGCAAATCAGAATTCAGACAAGAAGAAGATGAGCGTTTAGAAAGAGTCGCCATCTTCAAGATAATTCTTTTTTGGTTTTCGAGGTCGGATTTTTAGTAGTTTTGCGCCAAATATAATGATAGGAATTGATAGACCCATAGAAACAAGAGGTACCATCTCAACAGAAGAATCTACAAGACTAGGTTTTAGATCTTCAATCATAGTAGATGCATAGGCCATTCCAAGTAATATAATTACACCACTAAGAATGATTAACATTCCATTCAATCTAGAACCATATCGTTTTGACAAATGAAATGAAACACCCATCATTATTGTAGCAGGTGCGATACTAAGTGAAATAAATTGGTATAATTTTGGACCTGCTTCAAAACCAAATGAATCATTATCTGAAGGATCTATCATAAAATTGAATAAGGTTAAAACTTCTGCAACAAAGAAAATAGATAATACTAAACCTGCAATTGCCATGTATTTTTCTAATGCCATAATAACAAATTTTTTTTTGACGTAATAAACTATAACACGTTTTTAGACAATTCCCACTAGTGCAGAAAGTTCTTTTCTGCATGCAGCACCAAGTTCAGCCGCAGCTTTTTCAGGAGTCAAGTCATTTAGAAATATTCCAAATCCAAGTTCTAAACCAGACCATGGAGTAGTTTGAGGATACACCTCCACATGCCAGTGAATTTGTTTACTATTTTTCTTTTCAGGAGATAGATGAAATGCGATATTAAATGAAACATCTTTTATAGAATTTGATAATCCACCCAAGGTCGCTCTAAGAATTAAAGCAAGATCATTAATTTCTTTTTGAGATATTTTGGAAAAACTGGTGGCGTGTTTTTTTGGACATATCCAAAATTCATATGGATGTGATGGAGCCCATGGAGATAATGCTATGAATCCTTCAGTTTGAAGTATTTGACGTGGACCACCAGATTCAGAGGTTACAAGTTGACTCATGGGATAAACACCTTTTTCGTTTAAAATTCTGTGTGAAGAGTTTGCTTCCTCTTCAATTTTTGGAGGTATAGTTGAAAATGACATCATGTGTAAGTGGGGATGTTGAATTTTGGTACCAGAGTTTTTACCACTATCGCCATAAATTGCGACATATGCAACACCTTTTTGAGTATAAAGCCATCGGAGTCTATCTTGAACCACAGACAAAACATAACCCCATTGTTCTACATCAATTGTTGCTAAACTTTTTGTTTCATCAGGTGAAGCAATTATGTTATAATGATAACCATATGATGGTTCACTGTATAATGGATGATCAGAATATGTGTTTTCAGTTTCAATATCTACTGCAGGATTGATTGCAGGTACAACTCGAACAGCCCAGTTTTTAACAGAATCAGTATCATCTTCATCTTGTAATCTTTGAAGCATTCCATCTTTTAGAACTAAAGATAATACAGAGGGATTTGTCATTTTTTCATTTCCAGGCTTAAATGGATTTTTCTTTGATGTAGGAGATTTAGTTTTTAATTCATTTACAATTACAAATCTTTCAGCTACATGATCTTTTCTTAAATTGCCCACTCAATAATTACAAAAAAATTCATTAAAAAGTGTTGAAACGATCTATACAAAAAATACTAGATCTTGAAGATTTAAAACGAACATTATATTTTGAAAAACGTTGACTGATAATTCTCAGATCAAGATAGTTTACGTTCTACTAGACGGAGTAGGAGATCTACCACATCCGGATATAGAAAATATGACCCCTTTACAAGCCGCAAAAACACCAAACATGGACAAACTAGCAAGAAATGGTAAGATGGGAGAAGTGATTTCTGTTGGAAAAGGAATCGCTCCAGAATCAGATATTGCAGTTTTCAATATGTTAGGATACAAGTTTCATCATGCGGATTATGCTGGCAGAGGGGTGATTGAAGCAATAGGAACAGGAATAGATTTCAAAGACGGAGATTTAGCACTACGTGGAAACTTTTCAACATTAGATGAAAAAGATGTAATCATAGATAGAAGAGCAGGACGTCACATTGAGAGAGAAGATGCAAAAGCTGTATCTGAAGAAATTGAACAGAAATTAAGATTTTCAAATCCACTTGCATCAGTAGTTGTTTCACCAACCATCGGTCATAGAGTTATTGTCAGAATAAGAGATGAACATCCATTGTCTCCAAATGTTACAAACACAGATCCAGCTTACTCCAGAGTAGATGGAATGGGAGTAGCAAAGGCTGTAGGAGATTTCCTAAAAATTGAAAGATGTTTACCTTTAGATGAAACAGACGCTTCCAAATTATCTGCAGAGTTAGTCAATGAATTTACGGAAGAATCATTGAAAATTCTAAAAGAAAGTGAAATAAATAAAAAAAGAAATTCACAAGGAAAAAAATTACTGAATAGTATTCTGTTACGAGATGCTGGTAACAAATATCCAAAAGTTGAGACAATTAATGAGAAATATTCTATGAACTTTTCATGTATTGTAGATATGCCAGTAGAAATTGGCATATCAAATGTACTTGAAATGAAAGCATACAGTGCAGGAGGATTAACAGATTATGAAGAAAAAGCAACAGTTGCAGCAAAATCTATGGAAACAGAGAATGCAATTTATGTTCATTTGAAGGGACCAGACGAATTTGGTCATGACGGAGACGCGATAGGAAAAATGAAAAATATTGAAGAAATTGATGATAGGTTTTTTGGTACACTTTTAAAAAATATTGATACCGGTAAGGTAGCAGTTATGATTTCAGCAGATCATTCAACCCCATGTATCAATAAAGGACATAGTGATGATCCAGTACCAGTATTAATTTCTGGAGATAAAATAGTGAATGATGGATCAGAAAGATTTACAGAAGAATTTGCCAAGAAAGGTGAAATCGGATTATTAGAAGGTGCCCAAGTAGTAGATAAAGCAATAGAGATTATTAAATCAGAAAACTAGATACATCTTTTGAATCTATCATTTTAGTAATAGTTTTTTTGATTTTATCAATGTCAATATTGTAATATTCGCCATTTGAATTTTCTAACTTTTCTAATGCGCGATTAAATATGCTAATACAAATTTGGTCTTCGTCTTTTTGATAATGAACCAATCCAGCTGCAACTAAAATTAATCCTTGAACTAAAAATTTTTCATTACCATCACAGTTTTTCCAAACACCTTCAAGAATTTCATGACATTCCCAAAATCTTTCATTATTGAAATAGTCTATTCCTTCAGAAATTGCTTTTTCTTTTTCAATAATTTCTTCAATCACATGTTTTGCATGATCTAATGGACCAATAGAAGAGAGTTTTTCAATTAATTCATCTAAATCTGATTTAGATATTGTAGTATCAATTTCAACATATTTTTTTGATACTCTACAATCACGTAAAGTTAAATTCATTCCAGAAGCAATAATCCTAGATTTTCGTAAAATATCTTTTGCCATTTTACGATTTAGATCAGATGAATTTTTGAGATGAAGCATGTAACGTTCCATGACTATTAGAGATTAGAATTTCTTAAATTTCTTGTTAATTCATTGAAGATTTATAAGAACTATTCAGAGGTTTTGCTATATGTCAATGATTGAGACAGTGAGTGATATTGAAAATTCATTCCTATCGAGAAGAGAAATTACTTGTAACTTTCAAGGTCTTGGAGGAAAACTGAAGAGAAAAGAGGCTATCGAAATGATCACAAAAGAATTCAACTTATCAAATAAGACAGTCATTGCAATCAATATGAAAAATCAAACAGGTAGACCAAATGTTACGGGAATGTTTTATGTTTATGATAGTGAGGAATTAGCAAAAAAACAGGTAAATCCAACAATATTTGAAAGATTGGAAAGACAAGCAAAGAAAGATGCTGAAACAGCACCTGCTGAAGAAAAAGCAGCTGAAGCACCTGCTGAAGAAAAAGTAGCTGAAGCACCTGCTGAAGAAAAAGTAGCTGAAGCACCTGCTGAAGAGGAGAAGAAAGAATAATGCCTGTAGAGAAAAAAGGTCACAAAGGAGTTAGCCCAAAAGTGAGCCAATATTACAAAGTTGATAACGATAAAGTAACAAGAGAAAGAAAATCATGTGCAAGATGCGGCAAGGGTGTGTTCATGTCAGAACATAAGAATAGAAGAACTTGCGGTAAATGTGGCGATACAGAATTTATTCAATAAAGTTTTTTCTTTCGTAGTTTAGAATTTTTAGTTTTAATTATTTCTAGCTGCTGTAATAATAATTCATCAAGTTTTATGTTTGATAATTGTGTAGCATTTAATTTTACAGTATTAGTATCTAGAGATATTTTAGATACGGGTAATTTTTTTTCAATCCATAATTTAAGAACTTTATCTTCTAACTTATAATCACGAAATCCAGAAGGAAATCTTTTTGTGATATGAGATATCAAAGTATTATCATTGAAAACACTTCTAGGTTCAAGCAATCTAGTATTATCAGAATAAACATTTTCAAATAAATTACTTGAAATTTCATCAGAGATTAATTTATTATTTGATAGACGTGTTACTAATTCAAGATAATGAAGAAATTCGTGTGCCAATATTGCATGAATAGTTCCTTTGAGACCATAAGCAACCAGAGGAGCAGACACTTGAATTACCACATGAATGGAATTATCAGTAATTAATGGAATGGTTCTAGCATATAGGATTCCTATATCAAGGGAATTTGTATTTCCAGAAACAATAATTGACGGCTCTACGTAAACAATTGGATATTTTATTGAAGATGCTTTTTCAATTCTCATAATCCCATCAGATACAAGAGAGAATCTTTTTTGAATTAATTCATAAGTTATTTTTGGTATTATTCCATTTTCAAAAGATTCTGATACTTTTTGTAGTGAATACATGTTTAGGATTGAAAAATTACTATAAAAAAGCTTGATTTATTCAAATGATGATATTTTTGAAGTCAATTTTTCTACAATGACATCGATTCTGCAATAACTCAGATACGTTAGGGTTTACATCAGAACTTTGGATAAAAAATTTGATAGGAACCCCACCATCTGCAAATAAATCTAAACGGAAAGAGGTTTTTCCTAATTTTTTGTAACGTATCTGATAGATCTGTTTGGTAATACTTTTCTTATCTTTTGAAAGATCATGAATTTTGGTATTTTTTAGAATATCCAATTTTTTTAAATGAGCCAACAAAATTGGCTTTTCAGTATCAACAATTATTGAAACTTTAGATTTGAACGAAATAGAACCTTTAGGTTGTATTAGTATTTTTTTTAATTCTGATAAAGAAATACCTTCTAAATTTGAAGATTTACGTAGTATTCTATTACGTTTTTTTGGATTTAATATTTTTGCAAAGAACGGTCTTCCATTACCAAGAACTAAACTAGATTGATCTTCACCGCCTATCCAATTAATTTTTACTTGATTACCCTCAAATTTTTGTATTAGAAGATTTGAAATTTTACTTTCTATGCTTTCTATGTTTTTTAATCCTCTAAAATTACAATTATGACAACCAATTCCATTACAAGTTTTACAGAATATCTGTTTTTGAGGAAGTTTTCTAATTTTTTTATTATATCTTCCATATACAAAAATAGGTTTTGTTCTAATAGTAGAAGATTCATCTTTGAAATTTGCTTGTATAAATATTTCAGGATCATTAATAATTCTTTTAGATTTTGTTCTTCGAGAAATTTTTTTTGACATCTCTGAAGATATTGCAAATTTTAGATTTTCAATTCCTTTAATTTTAAATTTTGATTTTATTAGATCATCACGTTCTAAAAATGAATTTTTTAGAATTAAACCAAGATTGAATGTTTTAAAATCTAGATTAGAAGATTTTTCAAAAATGTTTGATAGCATTGGATCAAGATTTTCAAAAATATTTTTACATACATAACATTTTGTGTTATATGATTTACCAAATTTTTTGAGATATTTTTTTCCAAGTGATTTAGATGATTGTTTTCCAACTAATTTTGAAATCAAACGACCTGTACAGTATTCACATAAATCATAGTTTTTTAAAATTCTAGAAATTTGAACATATTCGGATTTCACATAGTTAGATAGATTATTGATTTAATGAGTATTTGTCACACAGATTAGCATTAAATATGAGATTTCTTAAAGAGGTTTTAATGGAATATGTAACAAAATATCCAAAAACGGTTTCACTTGAAGGTGATGAAAATAATGAAATTCATGTTGATAAAATGACGGGAGTAGAAGAATTACATTTGATTGTCAAAGAGAGTGCAGAAAAAATGCGAAAAATTCTATTTAATGAAGGATTCACTACAGTGAAATTTGAACATAAACAACCACTTCAAATTGGTGATGGATTATCATTAAAATTAAAAAAACCATGGGAAATGCATGTAAGATTATTTTCCAATACAGAAGACAGTATTTCGATTCAAGGTGAAGTTGAAATATCAAGAGATTATTTGCAGCATTTGTTTAGTCAACGTACAGCAGTTATCTATGAAATTGAAACAATCTTGAAGAAAAATGGAATAAGTTATGATATTTTGAATAAGAGAATTAGTAAATATGTTAACAAAGTTTTAGATGAATATAACATAAAATTAGTTACACCAGATATTCCAGTTTTTGCATGGAAGCCAATGTTGTTTATGATTGGAACTGTAGGCGCAATGTATTTGTGGAAATATTTACACACACTTTGAAGCTTTAATTATTAATTAGAACAATAGACTTCGTGTCAAATCAGATAAAACCATTATTCATGAAACATTATGGTATTTCTCCATGGGAGATTAATGTAATTACAAGCATTTTAGATAAGAGATTCAAAACTGAAGATGAAGAAATTGAAAATACATATGAAGACAAATTTGTCAGTCACTTAGAAATAGCATTTCCATATTCATTCAATGATGAATTTTTCAAATGGTTTGATTATAAAGAATGGGATAGACTAAAGGGAGTTTTTAAAGAAATGAAACGAAGACGAGGTGATGGAAAAGCGATAAAAATAGAATTGAATTTTTCAGGTGATCCAGATATTAATTTTATTCTTCAATCAGATCAAAGTCAATGGTTTAAAATGGAAGTTGAAAAAATCGATTTTGTTGTAGAGTTACTACCTTATCATCTTGATAAAGATAAGATTCCAGAAAATGTAAAAACTGTAATCTATAATTTTGATCAAGAAACAGCTAGATGGAAAATAATTACTGTATTTACAGATGAAAAAAAATTTATCAATTCCATAAACGGTTGGAAATTAACTACTTAATCTCTTTTTCAAGGGGTTCAACTAATTCATGTAATTCTTTATATTTTGATTCTATAAAATCAAGTGATTCATCTAACTTTTTGGATTTTCCATATTTGTAACGAACTAATTCACGATGATGCCAGAAATTTTTTCCTTCTTCTACAGAGATAGTCGTAAAATAATCAGTTCCCTTTAGATTATCAGGTAATTTCATTTCATATGGAAATAGGAATTCTGTAATGAACCATTCATCTCCATCAGGGTAATCATTGCCAGTTTCAACATCAAAGAAAATATGAAGTAAATTAGATTGCATAAGACCATCTGTAGAAATTTCTGGATGTTTGACATTTGATTTTTTAAAATCAAGCTTTGTTAGTTCAGGAATAAAAAATTCATTAATAATTGATTTTCGAAATATCCTGTTTACATCCGTTATATTCAATAGTTGTAAAATAGAAAAAACTGTCTAATAATCATTTGTCAACGAGACTATACTTTGTATAAATCAAGAATTTGATTAATCTTTGTGATAGGAACGTTATTTTTTGAGATATTTTGTAATGCTGAAGGATTTTCTATATAATTTGGAATTTTATCAGTTAATCGTCTAGTATATGGCGTGATTAATTCATTTTTATAAAATATTCCAGTAGGAATTTTTTCATCCCATTCAAGTGATTTGACAATAGCCTGTGTTTTTTTCTGATTTAACTCAGTTTCATCACTATAGTGTACGATAGGATCATAATCAGTATCTTCTAATTTGTAAATACGAGGCATAGCCTTTTTTGTAGTTTCATCAATTCTATCTACACCACTAAACCAATCTTTTGTGTTGATATCATTGTATGTTGGGCAAGGTTGTAAAACATCTACAAATGCCAAACCTTTGTGATTAACTGCAGCGATAATTAGATCTTTTAATTGACGAACATCATATGAGTATCCTCTAGCTGCAAATGTAAATCCACTAGCAATTGCAAGTCCAATGGGATTTACATTATAATTTGTATTTGGCGTAGGTAATGATTTAGTTTTTTCACCCAACTTTAGTGTAGGAGATGCTTGACCTTTAGTTAATCCATATACTGCATTATCAAAAATTATGTAGGTCATATCTACATTGCGTCTACCAGCTGCAACAAAATGACCTGCACCTATTCCAAGACCATCACCGTCACCACCAACAGCTATAATTTCTAAATTTGGATTTGATATTTTTGCACCTTGTGCAAAAGGTAAGACACGTCCATGCAATGTATGAACTCCAAATACATTAATGAAATGAGATGTTTTTCCAGAACACCCGATGCCAGAAAATATTGCTGTTTGATGTCGAGGAATTTCCATTTCTGCCAATGCCATCTGAATTGAATTTACAATTCCAAAATCACCACACCCAGGACACCAATCATTATGGACATCTGTTTTGTAATCTCCTATCTTAAGCGCCATATGTCAAAACCTCTCTTTTTTCTGCAGTCCCATTAACAATTTTTTTTAACGTATCGTATAATTCAGTACATGTCATTGGTCTTCCTGTGAATTTTAGAATATAATAATCAGGATCCTTTTCTAAATTTTGTCTAATTAGTGATCCTAACTGACCAGTATAATTTGCTTCAATGTCAATAATAGTTTTAGAATTAGAAAATGATTTTTTTAAAAGTTCTTTTGGAAATGGTTCTAAAAGCTTTATTTCAACAAATCCAATATTGATACCTTCATTTTTCAACATTTCTATAGCATCAAGAATTGGACCCTGAGTTGAACCCCAAGAAACAATACAAAAATCGCCTTCAGAATGTTTTACGATTTGTTCAGACTCAGGAATTTTTTCAAGTATGTAATCTAGACGTGATTGTCTTTTATCCATCATCTGAACACGATTTACCGGATCCTCAGATATATGACCTTGTATATCACTTTCATCACCAGTGTTCCAAAATATTCCATTTTCTAAACCTAGTTTTGACCTTGGTGACAATCCATCTTCCGTATGTTCAAATCTTCTATAATTGTCTGAAGAAATTTCGTTCAGTAATTTTCCTCTATCAATGTTTACTCTAGTTTCATCAAATCGTTGACAGGTTGTGACAGAACTAGCTATGAATTTATCCATCATGTGTATTACAGGAACTTGAAAAATATCTGCATAGTTAAACACCTGAGTTGTATCATAGAAACTATCCGAAACACTACCTGATGCGTAAACAATCCTAGGAAATTCTCCAACACCAGAATTTATTGCACACATTAAATCATCTTGACCATGACGTGTAGGTAAACCAGTTGATGGTCCACTTCTTTGATAAAAAGTGATTACAACTGGAACTTCATTGATTCCTGCCCAACTCAGACATTCAATCATTAATACAAAACCAGGTCCAGAGGTACATGTAGCAGAACGTACACCAGTTAATGATGAACCAATTGCCATACCTATTGCAGAAATTTCATCTTCAGTTTGGATAACAAGTGTTGAGCCAGGACGATCCTCATTAATTTCAAGTATTTCATTAGTTTCAAGGAAATTACTTTCATCAGTTGCAGGCGTAATTGGATAATATGATTGAAATCTGCATCCAGCGATAATTTTTCCAATTGAGGTACCATAATATCCTTGAACCAGAAGCGTGTTTTCTTCAATTTCTTTTTCATCAAATTTGAGACCAATATTATCAAATTTGGCAGTTGCATAATTGTAAGCAAAATTTGCTGCAGAGACATTCATTTCAGCTATAGATTTTTTCTTTGAGAATATTGAGTTTACAGATTCAGTTAATTTCTCCGAAGGAATCATTAATAATCCTAATGAAAGAGAAACTCCCAAAACATTGAACATACGACTCATGTTTTTAATTCGTGGGTTCTCTAATTTTTCAGATAATTCAGCTAATAGACTACGAAAAGAAACAGAGTGTATAGATGTACCATTTTCAGATGCTAATTCTAATATTCCTTTAACGGTATCCTCTTTATTTTTAGATTTTAAAAGATTCCCTAAACGTTCTTTAAAATCATTATCAAATGTAATAACATCTGAAACTTTTACATTTTCTAAAGTTGAATCGTAAATTATAATTCCATTTTCTAAAACATCATCTGCATGACGGAAAATAGTTTCAGCATCGAATGCAATAAGCATATTTGTTCCTTTTACACTAGAGCGAATTTGTTTTTCAGAAACTCTTACTGCAAAATAGCTGTGTTCACCTTTAATGTTTGAATAATATTCACGTTTTCCAAATATTTGATAACCCATTTTTGAGAAAACCTGAGAGAAAATATTAGCTGCAGTTTCAACTCCACTTCCTTGTGGTCCACCAATCATCCATGTGAAATCAGTTACCATTTCATGCCCCCGTTGCTGCATCAAATAATGCACATTCACATTTGTCACGTTCTCCACAATAGGGGCAAACGCAGATACATTGTTCTATTGGTTTTTCACATTCAGAACAATTTAGTAAATCATCAGAAGAAGACAATACTCCTATTATGATTAAATATTATAAATGGTTTGACCAAACATTCAATGAAAAAACGTTTCAATGTGTTAGTTACAAGACGCCTGCATAGATCTGCACTAGATGAATTAGTAAAGAAATGCAATGTCTCATTACATACAGGTAAAATTCCAATTCCAAAAAAAAATCTAATTAATAAAATTAAAGATGTTGATGGAGTGATTTGTCATCCATATGATACGATAGATAAAGAAGTTATTAGTAATGCAAAAAATCTTAAAGCGATTAGTACTTTCAGTGTAGGTTTTGATCATATTGACATAAATTTTGCTAAATCCAAAAAAATTAAAATTGGCTATACGCCTGAGGTTTTGACAAATGCTACAGCTGAATTGACAATTGGATTAATTTTAGATGTTTTAAGACGAATTTCGGAAGGAGATAGAATAATTCGTAACAAAAAGTGGAATCAAATCTTTGGCGCCTATGATTATACGGGCACGGAAGTTGCAGGAAAAACTATCGGAATTATAGGAATGGGGAGAATTGGAAAAGAAGTAGCAAAAAAAGCAACTGGGCTAGGCATGAATGTGATTTATCATAATAGAAGACCAGTATCAAAGAACACAGAGAATATGTTGAAAACAAAATATGTTTCAGAGAATATATTGTATGAAAAAAGTGATGTAATTTCATTACATCTTCCATACAATAAGGATACACATCATTTAATAAATTCAAAAAAATTTAAAAAGATGAAAGAAACTTCTTTTTTGATAAATACATCTAGAGGAAAAATTGTAAATGAAAAACAACTAATAACAGCTTTAAAGAAAAAACAGATTCAAGGTGCAGGAATGGATGTTTATGAGTCAGAACCTATTAAAAAAGATAGTTCATTACTAAAACTAGAAAATGTTGTTTTAGCCCCACATGTTGGAAGCTCAACGAATGAAACAAGACAAAAAATGTCAGACATTACAGTAAGAAATTTAGTTTTGGCATTAGAGGGGAAAAAATTACTTTATTCAGTTTAATCCAATTGAATTAACGCATCATCAGGATTTCCTTTAACACAATCAGTTCCAACAGCTTTAAGTTTTTGAAATTCAAGTGTACCCTCAGGTATTTTTCCTATTTTTTGGAGTTCACCAATTTTTACAGTTACAACACCTTTGTGTTTTTCACATGTAATTCCAACCATGTATGAATCATCATTATGAACTATTTCTACAACATATTCTGGTGGATTTACACAATCGTGTCCATTTTGTTTTACAGAACATCTATCAGGAAACATAAAATTACCATTTTGAAGGAATATTAAATTCGTTCTATTATTGAATTAAAGTTCCATAATGAGTTTTTTTGAGAATTTGGTGATTTCAAAATGCCTTTATCCTGTAATTTTTTAACAACTAAAGCAGAATATGCAGGTGCTCCGGTAGCACCAGGGGAATTATAGTTTACAATATGAAATGAGTTATGACCCTCACGTTCCATTACATCAGAAATAAAAGTTCCATCTGGAGAAATAACTGGAGTACGTATTCCTGCGGTTCCTTTTCTTGTGAAATAATCTGGTTTTAAGGATGGAATAAAACCCATAACACGTTGAACCATTGCATCTTTTGAGATTGAGCTTCTAAATTCATGTGAAATTAACGATAAGAAATCAGGATTCAAAAATAGCTTTTTTGCACCACCTGTCAAAATTTCTCCTAGTTTTGATATTGTAGATGGTATATCAGTTACAAAACCATCATAGGTTTCAGGTGTAGGTACAGGCACAGCATTTGGACCAATCTCAGTAGTTCCATTAGCACGTTTAATCCAATGAGGATCAAGAAAAGGAAATTCAGGATGTCTTGCGACAGAGTAAATGTTTGTTTTTACAATATCAGCATAACTACTATCAGCTATCCAGTATTCACCTCTAAAATGTAGATCAGAGTGTGATTGAAGTAAATCAAATTCTTTTGCGATATCAAGTGAGTTACCACCAGAGCAATTTATGAGATAATTACATTCAATCGAAGTGTTATCTGCAAAATTTATTTGGATTATATCATCATTTATGAAAAATGATTTAACATTTTTCTGAAAAAGGAATTCAGTTGAATTTTGAACAGATATTTTCTGTATTTCTTGTGTAAGTTTAGAATAGTCAGTGGATACATCACTTTTACATAATAATCCAGAATGACATTCAATATTTTTTTCTTTTTGTTTCAATTCATTTGAATCAAGTAATGATAAATTATTTTCAGAAACACCATTTTGTATTCCCCATTTGTAGTATTTTTCTAAAGTTTTATGTTGTATTTCATCTAAAGCAACTTCTATAGTTCCAATCTCATTCCACGGAGACATTGTATTTGTCGCAAGTGTTTTCCATAAATCATGTGACATATGTGCAGATTTTGCAAAAATTTTTTTCTTTTCAGGATTTAGATAAAATGGAGTATGAATAACACCAGTATTTCTTCCACTGGTATGTTTTGCAACATTGGATTCTTTTTCAATAACACATACACTAGAGTCATAAAGATTTGATATCCAATACGAAATTGTTGTACCTAAAATTCCTCCACCTATAATTGCAATATCAAATTTTTTCAATACTACTGATCATATTCTCTTGAATTATAAATTAAATATGGCGCCGAGAGAGAGATTTGAACTCTCGATCCCTTGCGAGAACGTGCTTTATGGTGTAAAGATTTCCAGGCACGCGCCCTACCAGGCTAGGCGACCTCGGCATTAGCTTTCGCTAAATAATAATTCAGTACTCATTATAAAAATGCATTATATCATTTATTTGAAAACATGAATTATTACAATTTGTTCTATTATACTTCCATCAAGTGTGATGGCTTTTGATGTAATTTTGTATGTACCTTCCAGTATATGATCACCATTATTTTTTATTTGATCCCAAACAAAAGATACCTCTTCATGTGAATCAAGTTTAGAAATTACTTGAGATGATATGGGTGAAAAGATATGTATGCTGTCTAGTTGTTTTATTATTAATCCATAAGATGTATCAGGAAATTTAAGTTCATCCGTACCTGAATTGATGATTGTGATTGATATGGGTTCGCCTAATGTGAAATCAGTTTTTTCTGTAACAATAGATAATGATGTACCATCAACGTAAACCAATTGATCTTCTACCCCATATTCATACAAAATTATTCCAAAAATTGGTCCAGATATAACGCCAAGAATTATTGCAAAAAGTAAGCCTTTTGGAAACAATTTTTATTCTTTTTTTGGTGTGCTGGTACGCCAGTTTTTTGGATAAGTGTTTGGTTTCATGATGATTCGTTTTGTTTGAAAAGCATATCCTTTTGTTAGATCTTTTATTTCATTTTCAGATAAAAGAGATTCAGCCAATGCAACAATCTCACCTTTTTGAGAATAAATTCCAACTAGATCACCCTTTTGCAAATATGGAGAGATTTGTAAGACTCCTGGTATCGCTAATTGTGCACCATGACACATAGAGTCTATTGCAGAATCACGAATGATCACAGATTTTATTTCACTGAATGTTTCTTCTACAGGTCTAATAATTTTCATAAGTTTTGATTCATCTTTATTTTCTTTCCATGTTGCATATGCATCTGCTAGTTGATGCATGGTAACAAGATTTTTTTCATCAAACTGATGTACACGTGAACGACGTAATTCTATCATAGAACCTCCAGGTCCAAGTAATTCACCCATATCATAATATAATTTTCGAATGTAAGTTCCTGCTTCACATAATACGCGTAACAAAACTAGACGTTCTTTTTGTTCTAATAATTCTAATTCATAAATAGTTCTACTTCTGGTTTGTCTTACCACAGCAGAACGTTGTGGTGGTTTTTGGAAAATTTCACCACGAAATAATTCAAGTATTTGTTCAAGTTTTTCTTTAGATGGTAACGAATGCAATCTACCTAGTGCATGATATTCTTTTGGACCTAACAGTAATACTCCAAGAGCTTTTGTACCCTCACCTAGACCAAGAGGTAAAACACCTGAAACTTGCGGATCAAGAGTTCCACTGTGACCAGCTTTAGGAATTTCTAAAATTCTTTTTGCCCAAGCAACAACTTCATGACTTGTAGGTCCAGGAGGTTTATCAATCAAAATCAAACCATACTCTAGAAGTTGTTCAATAGTTCTTTTGTTGTAATATGTCCCATGTTCAGGATTAGTCATATCCTCATCTATTTTTACAAGATTTTCAAGTTGTTTTAGAGTCAAAGTAATTCTCTCACAGTTGATTTTGCAATTTCTAATACTTGCTCTGCATTTATTCCATCAGTTTGGATTATTTTATTAAAAACTGAAAGATCATCTCCAAATTCAAAGTTGTAGAGGTTTTTGTAGATTGCTTTATTTTCATTGAATCTTTTGTTGACAACTTCCAGTGCAGAAGATTCGTCCATATTATCACGATTCTGCATACGTTTTGCGCTATTTTCTATAGTTCCATTTAACCATAATTTTATTCCACTGTCAATTAACCAAGGAAGTGTATAGCTAGTAATTACTACATCACCTTTTTCAAATAATTGTATTAGTTTTTCATCAACTTTTTTATCAAATTCTGAATTTTCTTTTCTTTGATTAAGGAATTTCATTCCATCTTCAGTGTCCCACCAATCATCGCCACTAGAAGAGAATCCTTGTTCACTTGCAAGTTCTTTCAAAATATCCCCACCACTGAGATAATTTAGATTAAATTCTTTTGCAAGTCCTTTTGCTACAGTAGTCTTTCCAATAGCAGGAGGACCAGACACTACAATAGATTTTGACAATTATCCTAAATCCATTTGTGTTTTAGTTAGTTTCATAATTAGCCCACTAAATGCAATGGATGATAGGAAATACCAGGCCCACAAGTATAGTGCATTTTCTTCACCACAGTACAGTCCTTCTTCAACTTTGATGGCAGTACATGTTAGTTCAAACCAATCACCAGGAATTACATTTAGTGGAATTGGTGAAACTGCAACAGTGTATGAAAATAATTGTGGCAGTACAAAATAGAAAATTAACATTAATGGAATAATTGTAATCATCATAGGTCGTATGTTCATCTGCATCATTTCCATATTCATTTTATTCATGTAAGAAGATTTTTTGTTTGCAGTTGCAATTCTTGCCTGATCCTTTGATCTAAATGCAGCCATTCTTTCTTTTTGCCATGCTCTTACTTCTTTTGTGATTCGTCTCTGTTTTACTTGATCAACCATCTTGCGTCTGATTGATGAATTGATTAAATTCAATGCAATTCCAAATCCAGCTACTGCAAGCATAGACAAAATTATACCTTTTATCATTGGATCATCACTACCCAAAGGACCTTCTCTCATACCAAAGAAATCCATTTGGAGGAATACAGCATCAATGAAGTTTAATATGAAATTTACTTCCATTTAAGCACCAACACCTATTGCATCTATTACATTTTGCGCCGCTTCGTCAATTTTTCCCTCATTGTTTAGTATGACTTTGAGTGGAGAGCCGGATAAAACAGAACAACTTGCTAACATTGCATCTTGTACTGCTAGTTCCTTTTTTATTGCTTCTATTGAAATTTTATCCCGATTTCGAGTATCATCTTTCATTCTACGGTTGTAAATCTCTTCAGGTCTTGCAGAAATAGCAATAAGATGTGTTGGTTCAAGAATTTGAATTACATGGTATGGAAGACCTGGATAAAACCCCTCATCTGTAGAAATGAATGCATGTGTATCAATAAACACTACATCATCAGTTAATTCAGATATTTTTGTAGCTGCTTGTTTTTGTAAATCTTTTTGTTGAGATACTGGTAAATGACGAAGATTATCTCTATCAGAGATTTCACTGCCTTCTGCTTCACCCATCATTACAGTTCCGTAACTATGTACACTAGCACAATGTTTCTCTGCGTTTATTAATTCGACAATACGTGTGACTAGAGAAGTTTTCCCTACACCTGGGATTCCAACTATTACAACTTTTTTACGTTCTACCAAGTAAAGCACCTAACCGTGGCATGACAACTTCCACCTGTTCTTTTACTAATTGGTTATAGTAATTAATTAGAATATCTACAGAAAGCAAAATTCCAATTCCGGTACCGAATACACCTAAAACGTCTGAAACACCTGCAATCAATCCAAGAATTGCAGAACCGATTATTGTAACTGATGGAATGTATCTGTTAAGTAGAGTTTCAATTGGTTTGTTTGAACGTCTGAATCCCGGTACTTGTACATCTGCATCCAAAAGATTTTGTGCAGCTTTCTTTGGAGAAAGTCCACCAAGCTCTACCCATAATCTTCCAAAGACAATTACAATTCCAATCATAAATATGACATATCCAACAGCTCGTATAGGATCTTGTGCTGCCAAATCTAAACCTCTTGGAGGAGTGATAAAGTAGACAAGACCACCAATTGGTGATGACGGACTCGTAGGATCAAATTGTCCTAAAATATTCAAAAATACATTATTATTCCGCGGGTTGAATTGCGACCAGAACATTTGTCCAATAAATACAGCATTTGCAGTTAATGCTGAAGCCAAAATGACAGGAATGTTTGAGACATACATCATCTTGATTGGATAAGTTGCTGCAAATCCTCGGTACTTTGTAGAAACAATTGGAATTTCTACTTTCATGCCTTGAGTGTATACAAGTATTGCAAGAATTCCTGCAGTTAAGAACAATCCAAAGACGCTCGGCAGTTGATTAGACCGGAACAACGCATCTGCTACATCACCATATGCAACCATTTGACCAATGAATGGGAAGACACCAACTGCACCACCATCACCTGCAGGCATTGGACTAAAGAGACTCCAAAGAATTTGTTGAGCAACTCCTGCCATAATGAATATACTAATTCCACTACCTATACCCCATCCTTTTTGGATAGTTTCATCTAAGAACATGACAATTACAGACGCACCCATCAGCTGCCCTATCAGTATGTATAGAACCGTGGGCTCAGAAATTCCTGGCCCATAAACAGCAATTGCATATACGATTGATTCTGCTACAATTACAATGTAAGTTACAAGTTTTGTAGCAGTTTGGAACACACCACGTTCTGCAGGATTTTTGAAATCAAATTTCAAAATATCAGAACCACGAAGTAATTGCATTAATAATCCACCAGTAACTATTGGTCCAATACCTAATTCAACAAGTGAACCTTGGGCGGAAGCAAAAATTACTCTTGCAAATGCTAAGAAATCAAATTCAGGTGCAGTTGCGCCAAATAGTGGAGTTTGACCCATCACCAGATAAATTACTAAACAACCGGAAGTCCACAATATTTTTGATTGTAATGGAATTTTCTTTTTTGGTTTTGGAACTTGCGGAATGTAAGGTTCAGCCTTGGCTACAATTTTTCGTATAGTTTCAGTTAGTGTTCCTTCAGCCATCGTTGTTTTCTACATCTTCGGTTTTTTCTTGTGATTTGTCTTCAGTTTTTTGAATAGGGAGAATTACTTCACCACCTGCTTGTTTTACTTTTTCAATTGCAGAAGGTGTTGCATTTTTTACTTTTATTGTATATGCGGTATTGATCTTGCCTCCACCGAGTAATTTTTCAATTTTAAGTGATTCTAAATCTAAAGTGTTTTTTGAATTTTCTGATTTTCCAGATTTGGAGAATAAATCATTCAAGTCTCTAACATTTACCCAAACTTTTGTAATGCTTGGATGTGGAGAATGAGTTCCTTCATGACCAAAATGATCTTGATCTTCTTTAATTACTGTACTTGCAAGATGTTTGAGATGTCCAGAACGTCCAAGTCCACCTTTATGACCAAAGGATCTATGCTGTGCAACTTGTCCCCAACCCATATGTCGTCCGCCTCGAAGTCTTCTAGTTTTTCTTAATCTCGTTGCCATTTTACATCATCCTCTTTACGATAACTAAAAGTTCTTTGTTATGACCTAAAACACCTTTCTGACCATAGAGCTTTTTACAGCTTCTTTTGAATCCATGTCTTGGAGGATCTAATGCGAACCAAGGTTTTAGAGGTTTTAATTTTGAAAGTGAGGTTTTGCCTTCGGCTAATGCAGAGGCTAATTCATCTACAGATTTGTATCCTAATGCAATGATATCTTCAGAGGTAATTTTCTTATAACCAGATTTTCGTGCCTTTTTATCTAAAAGTTCTTTTGCGGTTTCAACATCAAGTTCTTGCCAGGCAACATAATGTTGAACCTTTCTTAACATTCCAATAGTATTATCGATTTCAGGAATAATTACAGCACGATGTTTCTTTTCTAATTTTAATAAATTCATTGTAGTTGTAGCCCAATAGGGTACATCAGCGGTTCCACTAATTCTTACAACAAGATATGCTTTAGACATGATAATTATCCCTGGCTGAATGTCTGTCTTAGACATTCAAGTAATGCTTTTGATGTTGAGTTCATTGTTGCAGTAGAACCATTTGTATGAGTCCATGCATCTTTTACACCGGCTAATTTTAATAAATTACGAATTTTTCCACCTGCAACAAGTCCTAAGCCTCTTGGACCAGGTAAAATTTCAATTGTTACACTTCCACCTTTTCCTTTAACTGTAAATGGTACAGAATGTTGTTGATCACATCTGCATTCCCAGCTTCCACATCCAAGTTTAATTGGACTGACATTTAGAAATGCAGCATTGTTTGCTTTTTCAATTGCAATTCTCATTTGTTTAGATTTTCCAAGACCAATTCCAAGCCAACCATTTTGATTACCGGCTGCAACTAGAGCTTTGAATCTTGTAGACTGACCATTTGGAGTCATCTTTTGAATTAAACCAACATCAATAACTTCAGTTTTTAAATCAGGTAATAATTTTTTGATAATTCCTGCTTCTTGTATACGTAAACCTTTTTCATAAATTTCTTCCATAGTAGTAATTTCACCAGATGCAACTTTTTTTCCTAACATTGTTTTTGGCTCCCATACTTCAACAACTGGTTCACGTCTTGGTCTTCGAGGTCTATCACCTTGGCGACCACCTCTACCTCCAGGTCCACCAGGTCTACCTCCAGGTCCACCAGGTCTACCTCCAGGTCTACCTTGTTGACGTTGTGGTGCAGATTGACTCATTTGGTTTTTACCTCACTGTCAATTTTTGATTTAACACTTGCAATATCGTTTTTTACTTTAAGATGTTCACCGTTAATTCTTTCATCGGCGGGAAACGCTTCTTCATCAGCTGGAACTTTAACACCTGCATCAATTACACCTTTTAGTGCTGCAGCCATTCTGTCAGTGTACCTTCGAGTACCACTGTACAAAATTGCATCAGTTATACCATTTGATAATGCTTTTTTTCCAGCCATGTAGCCAGTCAAATATGATGCAGGAATATTCTTTCGTGAACCCTTCCAGCCATCTTTAAGTAAGAATCTAGAATGTGCAGATGCCAAAACTTTATCGCCTTTGATTTCAGGTTTTATAATTTGAACTTGGGTGTTTTCATTTGTAACATTAACTGTAATGAAATCACGCTTTCCCATGAGCATGATTTTTCTTTTCCGATAGTTAGTTTTCTCACTACGAATTCTTTGTAATATCTTTGAATATGCCATCTATAGAGGGAAAACTTGAGATTGGTATTATAAACCTTAGACGCCAAGTAGGTGAACTAATAATGCTTTTTGTACATGTAACCGATTTTCAGCTTCATCCCAAACAACAGATTGTGGACCATCAATGACATCAGAAGTTACTTCTTGATCACGTTTTGCAGGGAGGCAATGCATGAAGATAGCATCTTTTTTGGCTTTATTCATCAAGGATTGAGTGACTTGAAATTTTGGAAGAAATTTTTTAACGCGATCAGAATTTGTATTATGAATAGAAACAAAAGTATCAGTCATTACAACATCTGCATCATTTACTGCCAGTTCAGGATTATCAGAAACCTCTAAAATTTCAGCATCTTTACCTATTTTGACAACATCAAAATCAGGTTCATATCCATCAGGAATAGCAATAGAGAGTTTTATTTTTAATTTTGCACATCCCAATATCAGTGAATTGCAAACATTATTTCCATCACCTATCCAAGCAATTTTAATTTTCTTTAGATTTTTTTTATGTTCTTTAATTGTCATTAAATCTGCAAGAATTTGACATGGATGAAAAGAATCTGATAGTCCATTAATTACAGGAATAGAAGAATTTCTTGCAAAAGTTTCTAAAGATTTATGATCATATACACGAGCCATTATCACATTTACATAACGAGAAAGTGTTCTTGCGGTATCACCAATAGATTCACCGCGAGATAATTGAAGATCATTTGAAGACAATGTAAGTGCATGACCTCCAAGTTGAAACATTCCTGTTTCAAAACTTACACGTGTTCGAGTAGAAGGTTTTTCAAATATCATTGCGAGTGTTTTATTTTCTAAAAGCGGTTTTACTTTTCCTTTTTTTTGTTCTTTTTTCAAATCTATTGCTAAATCAATTATATTATTAATTTCCTTAGATTCTAATTCATCTAATGTTAGTACATCCACATTATGCGGTTTGTGAGTCATAGATTACAGAATAGAAGATGTTTCTTATAGTTTTGTAAACTAAGGTTTAGGTCTTCCATCTTGAATCCATTTCTTAATTTGATTAGCTAATTTTTTCGCTTCATTATCAGTTTCTGGTGGAGGAATGTCATACATATCAGCATAATT
>JAOMAI010000013.1 GCA_028344155.1 Candidatus Nitrosopelagicus sp. | reverse complement strand
AAGAAAAGATTATGGAAGATGATGAATTTGAGAAAATTCAGAAGAAACAATTAGAAGATTTAGTAAAACAACAAAATCTTAACAATATTTTAGATAAAACACCAGTGATGGAATTAACATCAGAAAATTTTAATCTAGAGATGGCAAATAATGATTTACTTTTGGTAGATTTTTGGGCAGAATGGTGTGGACCGTGTAAATCAATGCATCCAATATTTACCAGAATGGCAAAAAAATACAATCGTGTCAGATTTGCAAGAGTGAATGTGGATAATGCACAAGACATTGCAAGTAAATATGGAGTTCAATCAATTCCAACATTCATTATGTTCAAAAATGGTGAAATTGCAAATACGATGGTGGGAGCAGTAGGGGAACCAGGAATACACATGATTTGTAAAAAATTTGTAGATAATCAGTAGCCATAAACTGGATTGGTTTCTCTTTGTATACGAACAATTTCATTAAGTGTTTGTAGTTCTTCTGACGAAAGTTTGTGAGCATATTTTTTCAAGAGTTGCTTTGCTTCTGATGGAGATGGTAAAGTATAGAAAACATCTTCTTCATTTACCTGTCGTCCAATTGTAACATTTTGTACAGAGCATGCAACTTCTTCACCAGTTTTAACTTCTTTTACGGTTTTACCATCTGCTTCAAGAGAATGAATGTTGCCAATTTTTTTACCAGTTTTATTTGTAAATGAAATTTTTTGCCGAAGTATGCCAACATCCACACGTATACCAAATACAGCAGGATTGTTGTTACGAAAAGTATAACCTTTTAGAAAAGTAAATTTTGATACCGGAGTAAATTCTTTAAAAATAGAGTTTTCAAGATCTGATTTGTCATCATCTACCCATTGAGAATAAGTATCAATTAGACTGTAAATTACTTTATCTTCAAATACTCTTATGTGACTTTCATCACATTCAATTTTTGCATCATCAAACACTTTTACATTAAATGCCAAGATAACTCCAAGATGACGATCTTTATCTTTGATGGCTTTTGCTTGCATCACATCTCTGCGTGTGACAGAGCCGATGTCTGCTTTTGCTATAGGAACTTGTTGTCTTCGAAGCATTTCAGTAATTGCTTCTAATGAACCAATTGTATCACATTTCAAAATTACACCAGTTGTTTCCGTATCAATGAAAACAGATTCCATTTCAGATTCAAGTGTACTTTTGAATTCTTCAGCAGTCTCTTGATTTGATGATGCATAAACAGTAGTTCCTGGAAGAACTCCTTCTAGATCAGGAGATGCAATTTTAATTCCTGCTGCGGCTTGTACTTCATCTATTGGTTTGAATTTATCTCGTGGATCACGCATTTCATCCAAGGCTTTAGGTAGTAAGAGAGCTTTTGGTTTTGTGATTATTACAGAATCTCTTTTTGCGACAATAACGTTATCATCTTTCTTTAGATGTCCATCAATTAGTATCATATTTGCAGTAGGGCCTAATCCAACTTCATCATTTACTTCTAAAATAATTCCACGTGTCTGTTTTTCTTCTTGTTCTAGTTTTTTACCTAAGAATTGTTGTGTTAAACCCACTAAAACTGCCAATAATTCAGGTATTCCAACACCAGATCTAGCACTTACAGGCACAATTGATATTTCTTTTTTGAAGTCTTGTACTCTGTAGAATGCTTCAGACTGATATCCCAGTATTGATAATGCACCTACAACATTGTAGATTTGTTCATCAATGTTTGTCTGAATAGATGGAGGTTGTTTCTTTATTGCTTGAGATATGTATGCATCATCTGTTGCTTGCCAGCCAGATATCATGTCAACCTTGTTTAATGCAACTACAAATGGTACTTTACGACTTTCAAGAATTTTTAAGCTCTCATTTGTTTGAGGTTGAAATCCTCGATTAATGTCAACAACCAAAATTGCAATATCAGCAGCAGAGCCACCTCTAGCCCGAAGATTTGTGAATACTTCATGTCCAGGTGTATCAATTACTAAGAGTCCAGGGACTTTATTTTCTGCTTTTCCTAATTTTTCATAAAGTGAACCACATAATTTTTGAATAACTTCATCAGGTAAGAAACTCGCTCCAATATGTTGAGTTATGCCACCAGCTTCTCTACCTTGTACACCAGTTCCACGAACTTTATCTAAAAGGGATGTTTTCCCTGAATCAACGTGACCTAATACAGCCACTATGGGTTGTCTTATACGCAATGTGAATCACTTGAATACCACACTTACTTCTTTATCAAAGCTTTCTGTTGAATCAGATGCGTGAATAATGTTTTCAGTGAAACCTAAACCAAAATCACCTCTAATTGAACCAGGTTCAGCTTCAAAGGATTTTGTTGCACCAACCATTTGTCTAGTTGTGGCAACTGCATTATTACCTTCTACAACTGTAACAACAACTGGACCAGATGTCATATACTCTAATAGTTCACCAAAAAATGGTTTATCTTTATGAACTGAATAGAACTCTGTTGCTAATTCTTTTGTAAATGTGAACATTTTTAATTTTAAGATGGTAAAACCCCTTTTTTCAAATCTTGAAACTATTTCTCCAACTAATTTTCGTTGGACACCATCAGGTTTTACAATGAATAATGTTTGTTCAGACAATTTACTTCTTAACTTTAATTCCGCCTTTAACGAATTTTTCAGTCCATTTAAATTTTCTAGGATCTCTTCCGAGTTTCATGTAATTTTTTTTACATTTTGCAGAACAAAACCATCTTACAGTTCCATCATTTTTTACATTCATTGTTCCAGTACCTTTTGCAACAGGACGACCACAAAAACTGCAAGGTTTTACTAATAGACTCATAATTTATCACTAATGTAATTTCTTTGCCTCACGTTCAGTTTCACGTAAAATTAAAACCTCTCCAACTCTAGGAGAACCTTTTACATTTCTAGTGAGAACACGGCCTTTGTCTTTACCTTCACGAACTTTAACTCTAACTTGAATAACTTCTCCTGCAATACCGGTTCTTCCAACAATTTGAATAATATCTGCAGGACTTAATTGATCAGATTCTGATTCTTTTTGCTGACTCATTGTTCAGTCGAGCCACCTTTCAATTTAGCTAGTGATGCAACTACTTCATCAACAATATGTGATGCATCTCCTGAATCTAATATAGCAGCGGCAGCTGATGTGACATCAATTCCAAGAGCCTTTCCTAGTTCTTGTTTACTTGGAACAAATGCATAAGCTGCTTTTTGTTCTTCACAGATTAGTGGAAGATGGGCTACAACCTCTGGAGGTTCTACATCTTCTGCAATAATGATTAATTTGCTAATTCCACGTTCAATGGCTTTTGTTGCCTCATTTGTACCTCTAACAACTTTACCAGATGTGGCAGATACTCTTAGTGCTTCAAGGATCGGACTAACAAGTTCTTCTGGTGTTTCAGTTTTTACGTAATACGGTTTAGCCATTATGAGCATGCTCCAAAATGGTCTTAAATATGTTATCAGGAGAGAATTGATTTGGTTTTTTCAGCAAAATTAGAGATTAATGAATCAAGATTTTGTTGAGAGTTTGATTCTCCATAAATTCTGATAATTGGTTCTGTTCCACTAGGTCTAATCATGACCCAATTGTTTTCATCCACTTGGATTTTGATTCCATCAGAAGTATTTGAATCAGGGAATTCTCTCAAAAGTTCTGAAATAACAGTTTTTGATTGTTCTAAAGAACATTCTATCTTTGTTTTAGTGGTAAAACTAGGTGGAAGGTTTTTGATGTTTTGACTAAGATTTGATTCTGATTTAGACAATAGATCTAACATTAATGCTAAAGTCATAGCGCCATCTCTTACATGATTATGCATTCCAAACATGAATCCTCCATTTTCTTCATAACCAATTAACGCATCATCAGTTACCATTCTTCTAGAAACTTCTACACTACCCACTTTTGTTCGTACTACGTGAGAATTACTCTTTTCAACAATAGTTTCAATAATGTTACCAGAGTTTAGACAGGTCACTACTTGTGAGTTTGGATATTGTTGAAGTAGATAATCACAAAGAAGTAAAGCTGAGCTATCACCTGTTAGAATTCTTCCAGTTTCATCACAGAAAATACTCCTATCACCATCACCATCAAATGCAATTCCAAAATTTGAATTTGTATCAGTAACTAAACTAGATAATTCTCCAAGATTTTGAGGTGTAGGTTCCGAACCACGACCTGGAAAATCACCATCGATATTTTCATTTATGGTGTAGACATCACATCCTAATTTTTCGCATAATTTTTTAGCAGTAACAGATTGTGCACCATTTCCAAGATCCAGACAAACTTTAAATTTTTTTGCCTTAATGGAATTAATATCTACTAAAGAAATTATTCCATCGATATATGTGGAAATAACATTTTTTTCTTCAAATGATTTACCAAATGTATTAGTTTTAATCCAATTTTTTTCATCAAAAATTTGCTCTATTTTTCGTTCATCCTCACGGGAGATTTCAACACCGTCAAATGCAACAGGTTTGATTCCATTATATTTTGCAGGATTGTGTGATGCAGTAATCATCAATCCACCATCATATCCTAATTTTTTTGTCGCATATTCTAAGCAAGGAGTAGGCACAAGTCCAGACATATAGCAATCTAAACCTGAATAATTTAATGCCGAAGAAACAATTTTTGCAACAATTGGACTAGAATGTCTTCCATCATACCCCACCAGAATTTTTCCTTTTTTGAAATATGCGGCTAGTGACATAACAAGATCATTAACAAACTCCAGTGTAAAATCTTCAGAGAAAACACCACGAACCCCATTTGTGCCAAATAATTTTTTCATATTATCAATTCAATACCGATAAATTTGTCTGTTGTTGCACAATCCTTGCGGGTGTCGCCCAGCCTGGTCAAAGGCGCAGGGTTTAGGACCCTGTCTCTTAGGAGTTCGTGGGTTCGAATCCCACCACCCGCATTATTTGATTTTTTTTACAAGATACCTTAAGCATATATGAGATTAAACAGAAATGTCGGCATTGAAAAAAACATTAATCGGAATCACAGTTGTAGGAAAAGATAAAGAAGGAATTGTAGCTAATTTCACAAATTTTGTTTTTGAACGAAAGGGTAACTTAGAGAGAGTTAATCAAAATGTCATCAAAGGTCTTTTTGGAATGTATTTGGAAGCGTCATTCGGAAAAAAGATGGACATTAAGAGATTTGATTCTGATTTGGAAAAACTAGGTAAACAATTACACATGGAAGTTAATACACATCATGAATCAAATTTACAAAAAAATATTGCAGTCTTTGTTACAAAGGAACCACATTGTCTTCAAACATTAATTCGTGCACAAACAAAAAAAGAACTCAAAGGGAAGATTACCGTAGTAATAGGTACAGAGAATACTCTTTCAGGAATGGCCAAAAAAGCAAAATTACCTTTTGTGTTAATTAATGAAAAAAGTCAAGATAAAGCTGAAGCCAAAATTATTCAAGTTTGTAAAAAATATGATATTGATTTGATCGCATTGGCAAGATACATGAGAATCTTGACACCAAACTTTGTTTGGAGATATCCAAACAGAATAATTAACATTCATCCATCTTTACTACCTGCATTTCCAGGAGCAATGGCTTATGCACAAGCTTTCGAAAGAGGAACAAAAATTATTGGGGTTACATCACATTATGTTACAGAGAATCTTGATCAAGGACCAATAATTTTCCAAGATTCATTTGATGTTAAACCAGAACATACATTGGAATCAATAAAACGTGCGGGACAGAAACTTGAAGCAGAGGTTTTGTTGAAGGCAGTAAAAATGCATCTAGCAGATAAATTAGAAGTTAGATGGAGAAAAGTACATACAAAGTGATTTGATGATTATTCGTGATCAATTTGATCCTGATTTGAGAAAGCTGATCAAAAAAAAGAAACAGATTGCCATCATACCAGTTGGCTCAATTGAACAACACGGTCCACATTTACCAATTTCAACAGATTCAGATATTGTAACAGAAATTTCATTACAATTATCAGACAAGATAAATGGAGTTTTACTGCCGACAATCAATTATGGGATTTCAGATGAACATTTCCCATTCTTTAATCTGAGCATAAGAAAATCTACATTATCAAGAATATTAGAAGATATTTGTGAATCATTAATTAAAAATGGAATTTCCAGAATTCTAATAATTAATGGTCATTATGGAAATTTAGATTCCTTGAAAAGTTTTGAGAGAAAACAAAAGAATAATCGAAAGATCAGGGTTTTTTCATATTGGAAATATATGGACAGAGAGTTTGATCATGCAGGAAATGTAGAGACTTCAATCATGCTAGCAATTTCAAAGAAGGTCAATATGAGAAAGGCAAAAAAAGGTTTTCAAACAGATGGAATGTCAAAAAAAGAAATTTCAAAAATTAACAAATTGGCACAGAAATCATTTCCAAAAGTAACAGGAAATGGAGTTTGGGGCGATCCAACTAAATCATCAGCAACACTAGGAAGGAAAATCATTAAGGAAGTTGTGAATAATCTTGTAAAAGAGTCAAACTTGACTTACTGAAATAAAACCAAAAATTCACCAGTGAACGTTTAATATACTCCTCATTATGGAATTCAATAAGTGAAATAAATGTCCGTAGATATGGCTGTAAAAGTACTCGATGAAAGTATCAACAAGAACGTACTGATAAAGCTAAAAGGTGGAAAAACCATCACAGGTTTACTTCAAGGATTTGATCAACACATGAACCTGCTACTAGACCAATCAGAAGAAATCCCTTCTGAAGGTGAATCAAAAAGTCTCGGATCCATTGTAGTTCGTGGAGATAATGTAGTTATGATATCTCCTCCAGCAGAATAGGTGTTCTCTAATGACTAGAGGTACACCATCAATGGGAAAGCACAACAAATCTCATACTCATATCAGATGTAGAAGATGTGGAAATAACTCATTTCATAGACGTCTAGATAGATGTGCAAGTTGTGGACATCCAGATGCAAAAAGACGAAAATATAATTGGATTAAACGCAGCATACCTGCATTATAATCATGTTGAAACAATTTTTCAAATCAAAAAATAAATTACAAACCCCATCTATCGGTTCAAACTCACAAATTGTAAGTCAATTGCATGCATTAGAAATTGAAAAAGATATTCTAACAAAAACAATAGCCAGATTGTATCAAAATGAGACAGATTTAACAAAAATTCAAAAAGATAGACTACTACTGAAATATCAACATCAGCTAGGCGTAGTCATCACCAGAATTGAAAAGCTGGAAAATGCAAGTAAACATCCAGACTTGGGACCATTAGGCGATGGTTTGATTACATTAATGGATCAAAAATTATCACAGCTTGATCAAAGATTATACGAATTAACATCAAAGATACAAGTTGCACAAACAGAAAATGATGCTCATAATAAGAAAAAGAATAAAAAAATAAGTGAAACAGAAGTAAAATCAAAACCAATCTTTGAAAAACCAATTGAAGAATATGCTAACAAAAGTTCAAATAAATTCGAAATTACAACTTTAACATCACTGCCAAAATTAGATCCAGTGAAACAATCAAAATATGATGAAATGTTATCACAACTAAGTAGTGATGTTATAACACCACCACCAATGAAACCAAAAATCTATGAAGAACAAAAAACAGAGACAGTTGAAATTAAAGAACATAACATAATGCCAGTAATTGAAAATAAACCTGAACCAATTGTTCAACAAGTTCCAGAACCAGTTATACAACAAGTAACAAAACCAATTGTAGAATTACCAGAAGAGGAAGATTTGGATGATGATGACGATGATGATCTAAACAAAATTAAAACAAAGATCATGGAAACTATGTCAAAAATCGAACAAGCAGAGGTTGATTAATGACATTTGATGGTGCCATCAAGGCATTATCTTTAGATGCTTTAAAAAATGTAAAAGATGGACAGGTCATAGGTTTAGGAAGTGGACGTGCTGCAACTGCATTAGTTAAATCATTATCAAAATATATCAAAACAAAAAAAATTTCTGTTAAATGTGTACCAACATCAATGCAAATAAAATTAATTGCAGAGAAAGGTGGGTTACAATTAATTGAACCAGATCAAATTGATAAAATTGATTTGGTATTTGATGGTGCAGATCAAATTGATAAAAATAAATTTTTGATAAAAGGTGGAGGCGGTGCACTGTTGAAAGAAAATATACTGATTAGTGCTGCAAAAAAAGTTATCATCATGGCAGATAGTTCAAAATTTGTCAAAGATTTTAACAGAACAGTTCCAGTTGAAGTCCAACCTTTAGCAAGACAGATTGTTTGGAAAAAAATTGAGAATATAGGTGGAAAACCAGAATTAAGAATACTGGATAGAGGATACCCGTTTGTTACTGAAAATGGAAATATTATACTAGATTGTGATTTTGGAGTAATCAAAAATCCAAAAATATTGCAACAGAAAATAATCAATGTCCCAGGAGTAATAGAAGCAGGTATTTTTACAAGGAAACCAGATATAATTTACAAAGCAAAAGCAAATGGTAAATTTGAAATTTTAACTTAATACTCTCGGTACAAAATTACCATACCCAGGTTTTCCAATTACTTCAAAATCTTCAGCAACAACAGTACCTCTAACAATTGTTTTCACCGGCCAACCTTTCAAATTCCATCCATCATATACAAGATAATCAGAGAATCCCCCAAAAAGTTCTGGGGAAACTTTTGCTTCTTTTTTTAGATCAATCATTGTGATGTCGGCATCATATCCTACTTCCAAATGTCCTTTTCCAGATAAACCAAAAATTTTTGAGGCATTTGCACTTGTTAGATTAACTAACTGATTCAGATTTATTTTATTTTTATTAATTCCTTCACTAAGTAAAATTGGTAATGATGTTCCTATTCCAGGAAATCCTGCTAAAGCACCCCAAACATCATCACCACCAAGTTTTAGCTTCAATTGATTAGCAACATGATCTGTTCCTATTGTATCAATTTCATTATTTTGTAAAGCGGTCCATACAGATTGTATATCATTTTTTGTTCTAATTGGAGGCATAACTTTTGCAAGATATCCATCTTGAGTTTCATGGGATAATGTTAGATAATGAGGACAGGTTTCAACAAAAATTTTTGTTCCTTTTTGTTTTTCTTCTTTAATTTTATCTAATGCCAATTTTGAACCAATGTGTACAAAGTAAATTTTACAGTCATACTTTCTTCCATATTCACAAATTGTTTGAATTGATTTTGCTTCAAAATCTGGGGAACGACTTTCAGACCACGCATTTAATCCATCATTATTTTTTTCCTTTTGTGTTTTCATGCCACATGCACAATCTTGATAATCTTCTGCATGAACTAATACAGGGCAATTAAGTGATGCGGCATTTTTTACAATTTTTTCAACTAATTCATTTGTAACATTTACTTCAGCAGAGATTAACTTTTCTTCTCCAGGATTCATTTCCATGTATAC
Source organism: Candidatus Nitrosopelagicus sp. (assembly GCA_028344155.1). Lineage (GTDB taxonomy): Archaea > Thermoproteota > Nitrososphaeria > Nitrososphaerales > Nitrosopumilaceae > Nitrosopelagicus. The sequence goes on along the minus strand of JAOMAI010000013.1, from coordinate 14,304 downwards.
ATGGCCAACATCACCACCAAGATTCATGTATATTTTAAATGAAATAATTTTATTTTCTGTACAATATTGCATTTCATCAATCTGTGAATCATCAAAAATTGAGGCATGTAAGGTATAATCAATATAATGTGAATTTTGACTAGCCAAAAGATGTTTTTTAAGAGATTCTTTGTATGAACCCTTTAACCTGAACATTCTCATCATTGTTGTAACACCACCTATTGCAGCAGCGTGTGATTCACTTATTGCAGCTTGATCAATTGGAGAATAAACACCATAATGAACATGAGTGTCAATTAAACCCGGAATACTAACTAAACCAGAACCGTTAATTTTTTTATTACAATCAGGACTATCGTTAGTAATTAATTTGATTTTTCCATCTTCAATGACAAGATTTTTTTCAACCATACCATTTTGAGTCATTACATGTGAGTCAGTAATGAGTAAATCGTAAGTCATTTTGTTTGCCTAAATCTTGTGTACATTACTAGAGTAAAAATGAATATACATTGTAGAAAATTGCAATTACTAGGGCCGATGGCTTAGGGGTATAGCGCCACGTTCGCAACGTGGATGTCGAGGGTTCGATTCCCTCTCGGTCCACTTCACGAAAACATTATACAGTGAAAAATGATAATTTAATCATGAAAGTATTCAATGGAAAACAGGCAGCAAATGATTACATGTCAGCACATACACTGGCATTTTCAACACCAGAGCTTACTTTGATGAGATTTTCATTTTGGTTAGGAGACATGGTCCCAGACCCTACAGGAAAAGAAGAGAGTATTCCAAGATTATACACTTATGTTGAAGAACAGGACTTTGCACCAGTAGAAATTATTGATGATGATAAATATGTGCCAACAGGTGCTGTTTTAGGTTCTGGAATGTACGGAAGTGCAAATTCTGAATCATCAGGTGAAGAACAATTTTGTGCAGATTGTGGAGCAAAAAATTCACCTTACGCAAAATTTTGTAGAGAATGTGGAACTAATATTACTTAGAATTATTGTTTCGAGCCACACTTTGTGCAGAATTTAGCATTTGGTCTTAACTCTGCTCCACATGAAGTACAACTTCCGCCACTTTGTTTTCGTGGAAGTAATGCGGGATCAGGCGTTGGAAGTGTTCCAGGTTCATTAAATCCACTAGGTGCAGTACCCATTACAGAAGGTGGAGCACCAACAGGATTGTCAGGTCCACCTACTCGTGGACCTGCATTCATTCCAGGCATTACTCCAGGTTGTCCCATTCCAGGCATTAACCCAGGAGATTGTGTTCCGCCTGTTCCGACACCCTTTGAAACTTGATCTAGTGCTTTTTTCAATTCTGTTAATGAATTAACACCTAAAAATAATAAAGCAGAATAAGCAGCAGTGTAATCACCTAATTTTTGAAAGAATTCTTTATCAGAAATTTTACCGGCTTTATACAAATTGTTAGAGTCTAGAAAAGATTCGTAATATCCTTGAGTTTCAGCAAATAATGTTTGTAACTTTTCAAAAGTAAGATTGTATGTATCAATTTCTCCTAGTGACATAATTGAATGAGGAGGAATCTAATATTAATAGTTTAGAATAAAAAGAGAAAATTAGTAGAGCCTAAATTTTTTCGAGTGCTCTATCTATCATATTTTGGTATACTTCTTTGGATCCTGCGCCTACTTGTTGAGCGATGATTTCACCTTTGTTCAAAAGCAATAATGTTGGAATACTAAACACATTGTATTTTTGTGCTATTTCTTGTGCATTATCAACATTAACTTTTACAAAGTTAACTTTACCATCATAATCTCCAGCAAGTTCCTCTACAACAGGTCCTACCATTCTGCACGGTCCACACCATTGTGCCCAGAAGTCTACAAAGACTGGTTTGTCAGAACTAAGGACATCGGTTTCCCATGATTTTGGATCATCTATTTCTGTTATTGCCATGATTAACAAATTTTATCAAAAGTTCACATCTAAAAATGTATTTGTGATTATAACAGCGTGTTGCCAGATCATTTAAAAAAATTTCAAAATATACTTAAATGACGTACTTCATGTATGTGAACATGAGTGCAGAACTTCGATTGAAAAAACTTAGAGGTTCAGGTGGATTTGTGATGGCAAGAGTAACTGATGAACAACAAAGTAAAGGTAATCTCGGAGGACCAGATCTATTTTTAGCACCAATTGGAAGATTAGAATCAGAATTAATTTCTAAATATACATGTAATACGTGTGAAAAAGAGTTTGAAGGTAGTCCAAAAATTGAATTTGAAAATCCAAATGAAGAAGTTGCTGAGAATTTAGTTTTAGCTGAGAGAGGAAAATATCTATGTAATGGATGTGATTCAACAATTGCAGAATACAGAGAGTTCAGAAAACCAAATGAAGCAATGAATGTAGGATTAGCAAATCCAATTGAGCAACAACAAGATACAGGTCTTTCAAGCTTTGATACACCAGTTCAATCAGAAAGTGTACAGCCAGAAGTTTCAGAGCAACCGAGTCCTAGTGATGGAACATTTAGATCAATTTTCGGTATGGATGTTTTTGATGAAAGTGCAAAAAAAATTGGAAAGGCAAAACAAGTAGGTGTGAATTCAAATCAAGAATTGGTGTTACTTATTTCAGATGATGAGGGTAATGACATAAGTATTAGTTGGAGTAGAATTGGAACTGTAGGAGAAGTTATCTTTTTAGGTAAATCTGAAAAGACAGATATGAAAGTAGAACAAACGGTTGCAGCAGGAAGCGGTTTAAGATGCCCTAGTTGTAATTTTGATAACAGACCAGACTCTAAATTTTGCGAGAGTTGTGGAGATAAGTTATAGATAATCGATAAGATTTATCTTAGTAATTTAGTGAGCAAACATAATTTGGCAAGTTCAACAAAGAGTCTAATCAAAGATGTAATAATTATTGTTGTAGCAATTGCCGTAATTTGGATAGGACTACAAGCATTTTTTGGAACCTCAAATCCATTTTATGTAGTTTCAAGTGGAAGTATGATTCCAGCATTAGAGGTTTACGATGTAATAGTTGTTGAAGGTAATACACCATTTGAAGATGTGGAGAAAGGTGACATTATTGTATTTTATTCGCCTAAATTATACGAGCAAGGAAAAGAAAGAGTGATTGTTCATAGAGTTAGTTTGGATATGTCTGTAGATGATCAAAAGATAGTAAGAACAAAGGGAGATGCTAATGCATCATCTATAGCAGGAACAGATTACCCAATAACAGAAAAGGAATATCTAGGTCAAGTAGAATATGTAATACCACAAGTAGGATACATAACGCAGATTTTACAACCACCAATTAACTACATAATAATTGCAGTGATAATTGGCATCATGATTGTAAAACATTTTGCATGTAAAGAAAAAAAGAAGGTTGAATTTCAATATAGAAATGATGAATCAAAAGATGAGTATACAGAGAACAGTTTTGAGAACAAGAAAGACTCAGAGTATGTAAAATCTTCAGAAAAAGATGAGGATACAGAGAACAGTTTTGAGAACAAGAAAGACTCAGAGTATGTAAAATCTTCAGAAAAAGATGAATCAGTGAACGACGATAAGAAAGAACTTTAGAATTATTTCTTTTCTGGTATTTTGAATACACGTTTGAAGTATTCTGAATTCTCCTTCATTTCTTCAGGTTCTTCTTTGACTTTGGCCAAATTTTTTGCAAGTTGTTTTTTATAACCTAATTGCATTTGACGAGCGATTTGAATTCTTTGGGCTTGTGGTGAACCTGCACCATGCATTGATTCAGTTAGATAACCAACTGCATTTCGTCCCATTGTCATGTTTTCAATTAATCTTAATATTCTCATTCTGTTTTCAACTTCAATTCCTGATTTACCTTTGAGATATTTTTCCAAGAGTGGTCCAGTTTCTGCACTTCTGAATTCTGCTTCAGATGGCAATGTGACTAGTATTCCACCAGCAACATCTTGAGCAAGTCTTGCTAATTCGTATGGTAATCTAGTAACATTATGTTTACATACATTTGCAAGCATATCATCGTTAAGAAATACACCAGATTTCATCTTGTGACCTTGATATGATGCTGCAATTCCTGCAGCATAGATTGATTCGTTAAGATGTGTCATTTCAATTATTTTATCTTTAATGTGTGAAACTTTTGGAACTCCATTATATTCAGCAATGGCTGCTGCTGCACCAATTAAAACATCACCTAAACCAGTTTTACAGACATAGCTTCTTCTATGATAACAGGTAAATCTTTCAACCAACATAGATGCAAATTCATATTCACCATCCATAAAGATCATTTCGTTTGGTATGAAAACACGGTCAAAGATTACCATAGTTTCTTGTCCACCAAATTCAGAGTTTCCAACATCAATGTCACCCGGTTCCATACTACGAGTATCACAAGATTGTCTTCCGTAGATGTAAGTTATTCCAGGTGCATCTACTGGAAGTGCACCAACAATTGCGTAGTCTTTGTCGTTTTCTAATAATCTCATGGTAGGCATTACAATCATCCAATGTGAGTTAATTGTACCAGTTTGATGTGCTTTGGCACCTGTGACGTAAACACCTTTGTCATCTCTATCAACAATATGTAAAAATAAATCGGGATCTTCTTGTTCACTAGGTGCAAGACTTCTGTCACCTTTAACGTCAGTCATTGCTCCACCGATTACCAAATTCTCATGTTGAACCATTTTGATAAATTCTAATAATCTCTGATGATATTTTGTACCATGTTTTTCATCAATTTCAAATGTTGTGGAATGAAGTGAGTTCATTGCATCCATACCAACACATCTTTGGAAACATGTACCAGTAAGTTGTCCTAATTTTCTCTGCATTTTATTTTGTAAAACTAAATCTTCTGCACTTTCAGCAATGTGCAAAAAACGATTTACTCTTTCACCGGAAATTGAAGACTGAGGGAATGCAAGTTCTTCTTCTTCAACTGCAAGATCATATGTTTTTGCTACTGCATTAATTGAAGGTCTAATCATTGGATGACTAACTGGTTCTTTTACCAATTCACCAAACAAGTAAATTTTTAGATCTCTACCTTTTAGACTCTCTATGTATTCCTCTCCGGTTCTAATTGGTTTTACTGTTTTTTGCATGTCGCTACTACACTTAGTGATTCAAATAATTAAAAAGTTTGCAATTAAAGCTGTGCCTAACTATAGACCAATGCGTACATCTAGAACTTTACAACCCTTTTGTTTTTCCATAACCAAAACAGGATTCATATCTAATTCTTTAATTTCATGGAAATCAGATACCAGCTGAGATAGTCTTTGAATACATTCAGAGAGTTTTTTGATATCAGATGGTTTTTCCCCTCTAACACCTTCTAGAATTTTTTTAGTTTTAATTGAAGATATCATATCATCTGCTTCAATGTTTGTCATTGGTGCGAGTTTGAAGGTAACATCTTTTAGAACTTCAACATAAATTCCACCCATTCCAAGCATGACAACAGGTCCAAGTCCAGGTTCAAGTTTTGAACCAATGATCATTTCTTTTCCACCTTTTACCATCTCAACAACTAAAACACCTTTGATGTCTGCATTCTTGTTGTATTTTTTTGCATTTTTCATGATAGTATCAAATGCAGTTTCAACATCTTTTGCATTTTGAAGATTAACTTTTACTCCACCAGCATCAGATTTATGAATAATTTGAGGTGATGCAATTTTTAAAACTACAGGATAACCAATTTTTTTAGAAGCAGTAACTGCTTCTTTTTTTGATTTTGCTAATTTACTAGCAGGTAATGGAAAACCATATGCTCTAAGAATTTCTTGACCTTCTTCTTCCAGTAAGGCATCTCGTTTTTCTTTTTTTGCATTATCCAAGATTTTTTTTACTTTATCTTTTTTCACAGTAAATTTTGTAATTTTTCCAGATGGATTTTTTATCCAATTTGTAAAAGTGAGCATTGCTTTTAATGCACGAATTGAGCCTTCTGCATAATTATAATATGGAACATCACCATTTGCCAAGATTTCACGATTAGTTATTCCTTCATCTAATCCCATCAAACTAGCTAACATTGTTTTTTTGTATTTTTTTGACATAGAAACTATAACGTTTGCAAGTTTATCATAATCCAAAGTTGCAGATGGAGTACACATGGATATTACAGAGCCAACATTTTTGTGTTTTAATACTTCATTCAATACATTTTCAAATCTATTAAAATCTGCATCACCCACAATATCTACAGGATTACGTGAACTTCCCCATGGAGGAATTACAGCATCAATTTTTTTTCTAATCTCTTCAATTTTTGCCATTTTTATTCCAAGTTTTGAGCATGCATCAGTTGAAATGATTGCAGGTCCACCTGCATTTGAAACAATTACCAAATCACCATTCATTGGAAGTGGTTGTTTTGAAAATGCGGTTGCATAATCAAATAACTCTTCCATAGTATCAACACGTATTGCACCTGATTGTTTTAACAGTGCATCGTAAATTTCATCAGAACCCATTAATGCACCAGTATGAGACATTGCAGCTTGTGCACCTTCTGGACTTCTTCCAGATTTTAATACTAAAACAGGTTTTTTCTTTTTTCTTGTAATATCTTTACAAACTTTAAGAAATTCTTGACCGTTTCCCATGTCTTCAAGATACATAACAATAACTTTGGTTTGTTTGTGTTCGGCAAGCATTTTGAGCATATCAATTTCACTCATGTCTGCTTTGTTTCCCATGCTAATTACAGCAGAAAATCCAATTCCTTGTGCACTTGCGTCTTCAACTAATGCAGCACATATTGCACCACTTTGCGAAATGAGAGCAATTTCTCCAGATTTAGGAGTAATTTTAAGAAATGTTGAATTCATCATTGTTTTTGGTTCAAGATTCATCACACCAAGACAATTTGGACCAATAATTTGTAATTTGTATTTTTTTGCAATATCTTTTAATTTTTGTTCTAACTTTGCACCTTCTTCATCAACCTCTTTGAATCCGGCAGTGATTACAATTGCACCTCTAAGTTTCTTTTTTCCACATTCTTCTAACACTGCTGGAACGATAGTATTTTTTGTTACAACAACTGCTAGATCAATTTTTCCTGGAACATCTAGTACTGACTTGTATGCTTTTTTATCAAAAACAGTTTCACGTGTTGGACTAATTGGATAGATTGTTCCTTTGTAGCCTTTCATAATATTTGATGTAATTGCACGACCTACACTACCTTCTTTATCAGAAGCCCCAATTATCGCAATGGATTTTGGAGATAGGAAAACAGAATCAGTCATTGTATGTTTTTTAATAAAAAATTTTTGTATAATTAAAGCTATTCCAAATTAGCTTCCGAGCATCTTTCCTGCTAAATTTTCCTTTCTTGGAATCCATATTATTTTTAATTCAGGAATTTTTGGTATTAATAACCAAGATTCTTGTGCTAGAATACGTAATTGTTCATTATTTATTGCAAATTCATGATTCAATTGATTAACAGTATTTTTTGAATCACTAAAAATTGTAATTTTATCAGTTGAATCTTGAAATTTTTTTAATGCTGCAATTATCGCGTGATATTCAGCCTGATTGTTTGTTAATCCAGATTTATTTTCATAGAAGGATTCACCTGTCTCTTTAATGAAGAATCCATAGCCAGATTTTTCACCGCCTGCACCATCAACATAAACACTAATTTCCATCTTTATACAATTTTGTGAATTTTACAGATAAATTTAATGTAATCATGTAAATCACTAATGCGATCGATTGTGAAACGATTGATGCCATGTAAGGTTCATAGTCAATTTGTAACAAATAGTACTGTAAAATCCATCTAACAATTGTATAGACTATTTCACCAATTCCTAGTGATGAAATTATTTTAATTAAATCAGATTTTAAGAGTGTATTATCTTTTTGACCGTTATCTAAAACATACTTTTTTCGATTATCAAAATAGTACAATCCACCAAAAACTGAAAAGAAAACAGCATAATCAATAATCAAAGTAAAAGATGAATTGAGATAATCAGCTTGATCTCCAAAATAATCTGCTGCAATTGCAGAGATGACGACTGAAGCCAGGAAACCTAGAAAGACATTTTTGTTTAATTTCAAATATTCTTGATACTTTTGTTTCATATTTTTTGATAAAATATGTCATTTTTAGCGTTTCTAGGTAAACCCATTAATTGTATAATTTTTCAATAGTAATATGGATTCAGACGAAAAGCGATTGAAACAAGAAGATTGTAATGAAGATGAGATAGGAACAGGAGTTTTAACATTAACTAACAAACGTATTGCATTTGATAAAAGAAAAAGTAGAATTGCAGATTTTTCAACAAAAATGGGCGAAACTGTAATTGATGTTCCTTTAGATCAAGTAGATGTTTGGAAAGAAGGAAGATTTATCAAAAAAATTTGTTTTAAAATTAAAACAGATACAGATGAAAAATCGTACAAATTTGGCGTTATGGGGACAGGCGGATGGTTAGAAGATATTCAAGATGCCATAGAAGATTTTAAGAATCAATAAAGAACATCTACACTATCCAATCTCCAAGATTGTTTAACAAAAGTATCTTTCATTTTTGCACCAGGATATACACTAGATTCTCTTATACCAGTTATTGCAATTTGTGAACCACAATCACCTGCATAATTTAGAGGTACAACAAAGAATTTTGCTTTTTGTCTTTTACATACATCTTCTAACATAGAAGACAATCTTTTGTTTGCAGCAACCCCTCCAACTATCATAATTTCATTTTTTCTAGTAAATGCAAGAGCTCTCTCAGTTGCTTCAGCAATCATAGCAAATGCAGTTTCTTGTAATGAATAACATGCATCCTCAACTCCTTTTGATGTACTTTGTTTTGCTGCTGACAGTAAACCAGAAAATGATACATCATTTCCCTTTACTGCATATGGCAGATCAATGTAATTAGTCGACTTGTTTGCTAATTCTTCAATTTTTCTTCCACATGGTGAAGCAAATCCTAATGATCGTCCAAACTGATCTAAGAGTTGACCTAAAGTGATGTCCAGAGTTTCACCAAAGACTCTCCATCGTCCAGCAGAGAATGCAAGAATCATAGTATGACCGCCTGAAACAAGAAGGACAAGTGGATTTTTTGCACCAGTTAGAAGTTTACCTAATTCAATATGACCAATAGCATGATTGACAGGATAAATTGGAATATCATAATATGATGAAAGAGAACGTGCAACAACTGCACCAACTCTAAGACATGGTCCTAGACCAGGACCACCAGCATATGCAATCATATCAAGATCATTGATTTTGATTTTTGCTTCATCAAGACATTGTTTTAGAACAGATGGACTATTTTCGATATGATGACGTGATGCTTCTCTAGGATGAATACCTTCACCTTCTGGAGGTTTGTAGATTTTCCGAACATCAGATAAAATTTTTCCATTTTTTTGTTTTTTCTCAATTACAGCGCATGAAAAAGTGTGTGCAGTACTTTCGATTCCTAAACAGATCATACTAACCTCTACTTAATGTTGATACTATTTTTATTATATCACCATTTTTGAGTTCATGATCAGCACCAATACGCTGTTTTGATTTTGCGTCAATAGCATGTAAAAATCCATTTCCAATATCTTGATGAATTGTGAATGCTAATTCTTTTGCAGTTGAACCTTTTTTTAATAATCTTGCATCAGGTAAAACCTGACCCTGTTTATTCATTAGTTTAGTTTCATCTTCAACAGGATAAACAATAATCATATCTAAAACATCAAAAATTATTGAATTTAGTATTTCTTGAACACCTGTTGTTTGAATTTTTGTTAAAACATTTTTTGCAAGATGTAATGCACTGTTTTGTTGTTCAGACAACTGAGTATTTTCCTTCCCTGAAAAATTATCATCACCTGGAACATAATTAATTAATTCAGCTTTTGTAGCCTTTTTCAATAAAAGTTCAGTTTCTGCACTAGAAGGGATAACTTTGAATTTTTCAGATATTTTTTCTAGAATTTTAAGATCATCGCATAAGTCTGCTTTATTAGCTGCAATAAGCAATGGTTTTGCATTTTTTCTAAGAGTTTTTAGAAATACCATAATATCATCTTCTGTCCAATCTTGTGGTTTTTTTGTTTTTAATGACATTGATATTAGAACTTGATCAACTTGAGATTCTGTAATTCCCAGTCCTGTAAACCTACGTGCAATTCCATCGGTTATTTTTGCACGTTTTTGATCTATTTCTTTTACAAGTTTTGGCCATTCTCTGTCAAGTATTTCTTTAAACCATAAATCAAATTCTTCTTCAACAAATTTGATATCCTCTAATGGATCATGTGTTCCAACATTTACTGGTTGTCCTTGAATATCAGTTGAGCCAGAAATATCAACTACATGAATCAATGCATCTGCTTTCATAGCATCAGTAAGAAATTGATTTCCTAACCCTTTGCCTTCATGTGCACCAGGGACTAATCCTGCAACATCAATTAATTTTACAGGAATAAATCTAGTAGCATCATGACATAGATCATTTTCACATCTATTGTCCAGATTTTTACATTCACAAATAATTTTCAAATAACAAACTCCAACATTTGGTTCAATCGTAGTAAATGGGAAATTCCCACTTTGAGCTATTGTTTCAGTTGCTGAAGAGAAAAAAGTTGATTTTCCAACGTTTGCCTTGCCAAGTAACCCAATTTGCATAAGGAGATAGTTTTCATCTCATCATATTAGTATTACAGAAATTCATTAATCATGGATGTAAGAATGAATTGTGTGAATTTAGTAATTACTGGAAATCCAGGTGTCGGAAAACATACAATTGCAGATTTATTCGTAAAACAGGATTCCTCGTATAAAATATTTGATATAAACAAATTTGCAATTGAAAAAGAGTTTGGAGAACAAGGTAATGATGGAATTGAAGTTGATACTGTAAAATTAAAAGATGAGATTCAAAAATTAAATTTAGATAAATCACTAATCGTAGGACATTTGGCACCATATGTTCTTGAGAAATCAAATATTGATTTTGCTATTATTTTGAGAAAAAATCCTTATGATCTTATAGAAATTTACAAAAAAAGAAAATACCAAGAATCAAAAATAAAAGAAAATACAGGCAGTGAGATACTAGGTATCATTGCAAATGACTCAATTGCATCATTTGGAAAGGAAAAATCTTTTGAAATTGATGCAACAAATAAAACACCTGAAATAATTCTAGAGAAAATTTACAGTATAATTGATAATCAAAAAGATGTAGATATAGTAGATTGGTTAAGATTAGTTGAAGAGAAAAATGAGATTAGCAAATTTTTTGATTACTAATTTAATATAATCCTCAATAATCATACTAAGAATTGTTTGAGATAAAATATAGTGATTTAGCAGGTAGGATAGGTGTTATTCACACAAATCATGGAAAAATTGAGACACCTTCTTTTGTTCCAGTAATACATCCGGTTAAACAAAGTATACCGGCTAAAAAAATTAAAGAAATTGGTTTTGATGTTGTAATAACAAATGCATACATTACAATGAAAAGATTAGAAGAGAAAGCTAGAGAAAATGGTATTCATAAAATAATAAAATATGATAGTTCGATAATGACGGATTCTGGAGGATATCAAGTTTTAGAGTATGGAGAAGTAGATGTAAAACCACCTGCTATGGCAAAATTTGAAATGGATATAATGACAGATTTTGCCATTCCGTTAGACAAACCAACGGGATTTGGATTGTCAAAAAAAATTGCAAAAGAATACGTAGATCATACATTAAAAGTTTGTAAAACAACAATAAAAAATAAAAAAAATAATGGACAAATTTGGATTGGTCCAATACAAGGAAGTGAACATCCAGAATTAGTCAAAAGATCTACTAATGAATTAATTAAAATGGGATATCAAATGCTTGCATTAGGAAGTCCAGTTGAGTTTATGGAATCTTATGAATACAAACTATTAGCAGAGATGATTATTGCCGCAAAGAAAAATATACCAACTTCAGTTCCATTACATCTATTTGGTGCAGGACATCCTTTAACGATTCCATTAGCAGTTGCACTAGGTTGTGATACATTTGATTCAGCATCATACATGCTTTATGCAAAACATGATAGAGTGATAACAGAAGATGGAACTAGGAGATTAGCGGAATTAGAATATTTCCCATTTGATTGTGAAGTATCGTCAAGGTACAAACCTAAAGAATTACTGGCTATGAAAAAAGAAGATAGAATAGATCAGATTGCACTTTTTAATTTATACTCAATAAAAGCTGAAGTTGACAGAGTAAAACAAGCAATACGAGAAGGAAGATTATGGGAATATACTATGAAGAAAGCAAGAGCACATCCAAAGTTGTTTGAAACAATTGATGTGATTATGAATAATACAAAATTCTTGCAAGATGGAACTCCAAAGTTCAAAGAAAAAGCAATTTTCTTATTTGGGCCAGAAGATCAGTATAGACCAGAGATTCGAAGATATCACGAGTATGTAAAAAAATTTAGAACAAAAAAGAAGATAATAGTAATCACAAAAGATCCTACAATAAAACCAGTATTCACATCATATGATTACAAAAAATTACGAAAAAGATTCAAAGATCCAGATTTGGTACAGTTTTGTAATTACAATCCATTTTTAGGAATAATACCAATTGAAATTTCAGATGTTTTTCCAGCATCACACTATGTGATGTCTAGAAAAGAATTCGAGCCTGAGAAATTCCCTAAATTTTTGGAAGTTTGGAGTGAATTTTTCAATAAAAACAAGTTCGACTCAGTATATCTTCCAAAAGATGATTTATTTTTAAAATACTTTAAGAAATTCATTCCAAAAGGACTAACAAAAAAGCAGATTATTGAATAATTTATCTATCTCAAATTATTGATGAATGTATGATTAAATCGGTATTAATAACAATAATTTGTTTAGGAGTTTTGTTTTCAGTACAAGCAACATATGCAGAAGAGGAATTACCTCTTCCGGAAGGGAAAAATATCAAAGAATGGGAATCCATTAGTGCGGCTTTAGTTGCAGAAAAAAGATTTAGTGAAGCAATAATCTATCTTGATAAAATTTTAGAACAAGAACCAGATAACTTGAAAGCATTAACTAACAAGGCAGGACTTCTTGCACAACTAGGAAATTTTTCAAAAAGTCTTAGTTTATCAAATAAAGTTTTAGAAATTGATCCAGATAGAATTTCAGCATTAACTAACAAGGCAATTGCATTAAAGATGTTAGGAGAATATGAAAAATCTTATCAAATTTTTACAAAAATATTAACGATTGAACCAGAGAATGAAAAAATAAAGAAATCAAGAACAATTCTACTTAGTGGAACTCCAACAATTTCAACAAATAATTCCGAATATGATGTTCATGTTTTAGTTACAATACGAGATAAGGATGGGAAATTAATTGCAGTTACAGAATCTAATAATGCAAGATATCTTCCATCACAATTTACTGAAACATGGTGGAACCAACTAGATAAAAAAGAATACATTTCATACGAAAATGGATTTAAAAAATTTCAAAAAAGTAACGCTATGCTTTCAAATGAGGATCATATAGGAATGCTGACATTGGAAAGAGTAATGCATGGTTATAATGTGAATGTGTTCGAGGCATTTATTCCTATGATACAGATGGATGAAACCGATACTGCAGAGGTTCAATGGACCATAATTAAGAATTAGGTTTTTTTGAGAAAAACATTCCAATTCCAATTGAAAAGAATACAATTAATGGAATATACCTATACGGAAGAATTTCATAGAAATTTGTGAACACTATAAGAATTGGCCCTGCCAACAAGGTACCTAAAATTAGAAATAAGATTGAATCTGTTTCTTTAATCCAATTTTTTGCAACTAGTGTTAATCCAACAACAACAGGTAAAATTGTCATTAGTAAAAGAAAATCATATCTCAGTAAGGGTCCAAATGTCGCAAGTCCAATGAAGAATTTTGATGGATCAATTTGTATTACATTTGGATATATTGTGTCTCCAGAGAAAATTACTATGGCTGAAATTCCTATGATTCCTACATATGAAATTAAAAGGAAAATTTTCTTTTTGGTTGAAATGGAACTTCTTCCAGCAAAGAATAACGTCATAACAAAATAAGGTGCAACAAACGCTTTGGTAAAGAATGATAGAATATAGAAGATTGGAGATAAGACCCATTGTTTTTTTATGACATAAATTGATAAAAGATAGAATAGTACCCAGAAGTTTTCATATACTGCAACTGTATCAAATCTAAGAAATGTATGACTCTGAATCAGTACTAGAATTGCAA
>JAOMAI010000012.1 GCA_028344155.1 Candidatus Nitrosopelagicus sp. | reverse complement strand
AATTGAGAATATGACACTTTAGATTTCAAGTTCTGCGGTAGTTATATTCTAACAGTCGACGTCGGCTTAAAATTTATTATTTATAAAAAAATAGTTTTGTGTTTGTTATATGCAAACCACTAGACTAACACAATTGGTTTTGAGCTTAGAGTAAGTAACTTAGAAGTGACATGTCCCAAATCAGAATCAGTATCACTTAGACCCTTACGACCCATTACAATTGTATCAACATTTAGTGAAGTTGCAAGTTCTGATATCTTTTTTGCAGGATCACCTAGCTTGACAATTCGTTCATAGTTTTTCAATTTGCTTGGAAGTAAAATTCCCAAAAGCATTTTTCGTCCATCTTGTTCCATCTTTAATGTCATTTCTTCATCCATGGATTCGTAATCATCAGTCCACTCTATGATATGAGCAAGGTAAACTTTGATGTTGGAAGATTCCTTCATTACATAATTTACATAATTCAATGACCGCATGGATGAGACAGAGCCATCTACAGCGACAAGAATTTTTTGGGCAATTTCATTTCCAGAAAGATCATGACCATATTTGTCAGATTTTTTAGGTTTTGAAGAAATGACTATATTTTTCAAAACATGGGCAATTCCAGATCTTGATTGTATTATAGGTAAAGCCCAAACTAAAGACCCAGCAGTTGCAGCCCACAATATGGCAACCCAGATCCAAACATGGTAAACAGTTTCAGTAAAAACATAATTTGATAAAAATAATGGAATTGGCCATACTACAACAAGAATCAAAGTTAGCGTCAAACCATACCTCATACTAAATTTAGATGCATTTTTGAGAGATTCTTCATTTGTTTCTTTTTCTAGGCGTTTTCTAATTTGCTCATCAACTACAAAAATTTCATGTTTTAGTTTAGAGAAATTAAAGTTCTCAGGTCGGAATAAACTTCCGATTACAGTGATTATGAGGCTGGTCAAAATTGATGTAAGATTTCCTGCCAATAATGCAAACATGTTAGAAGTAGATGCAAGAGAAATTTCTCCAGAGGTTGCATATGCATATCCAAGCCAAACTGTAACTCCACATCCAAGACCGATTATCGAAGCGATTGTTGCAGCATATCTATTGGTGTCTTTCCATAAAATTGCAAGTGAAATTGGTGCAACTGCAGAACCTATCAAAACACCCATTGCAAGATAGACGTATTGCAAGCTTACTCCAAACTGGAATAACATAGATGCCAAAGCACCCATTCCAAGTCCAAATCCAAGTATAGCATATCTCGAAATTCTCATTAATTGCCTTCCGGTGGATGAAGGTTTGATGTATGTTCGAAATACATCATAAGTTACAAGAGAGGATACAGAGATTAATTGTGCAGAACCTGCAGCAGTTACAGCAGTGAATAAAACAGTAAGCATTAGAATTGCGCCGATGTCGCCTAAAAGATGTGCAGCTGCCAATGGAGCAACCAATCCTGAACTAATTTCAAGAGGAGTTAATTCAAGATTCACCGCAACTGCAGCTAATCCCAAAGTTGTTGCAAGTGCAAAAGGAATGGCAAACCACGCTAATCCACCTACTAAAAATCCAGGAACTACAGAACGAGGACGAGATGCAATTGCACGTTGCCAGTAGGATTGATCAACAAAAACAGTACCAAAGTTTCCCACAATATTGATAACTCCAAAAATTAATGCCCCAACTGATGCAAGTGTTAAAAATGAACCAGCCGCATTTCCTTCAACAGGATACATTGCAGCAGCGTTAGATAATTTTTCAAACATTCCAGAGATTCCACCAATATCAGGATTGACGAAATATATTGCAGATGTGAAAATCAAAACGACCACAAAGATGAATGCTGTATTGAAATATTCTGCAAGAAATGTTGCTTTTAGACCACCAAACAAAGTATACGCAATTACACCTACAGGAATCAAAAATGCAGCAATGTAGACATTAATTCCAGTTAGTGCATTTACAACAGCCGCACCGCCCAAAACCAACATTGCAGTTACTATGATATTTGTAAGAAATGCAAAACTAAGAAATACCTTATGTGAGGATTTACCAAATCTTGAATTTATCATTTCAGGAAAAGTGTGAGACATAGGAGATTTTCGTTTTAATTCAATTGCCAATATGGCAAATAATACAACCTGGATTGATGCACCAGCCGCATACCAAAAAGGACCACTTATCCCGTATTGATATGCCACAGTAGATGATTGAAGAAGAGTTGCAGCCCAAGTCCATGCAGATACAACAGAGGTAATGATTAATCCTGTTTTTACAGTTCTACCTGCAGTCGAAAACCATTCAAAAGTTTTCTTGGTTCCAAGCCATTTTGTTTCAGCTTTAACCAAAATCAATACAACAGATGCCAGTAAAATTCCAACACCAATTAAAATTAGATAACCAATACTTTCATCAAGAATATAGGACAATCACTAAACATAAAATAATAATTATTTAAACTCATAGTGCTAATTTAGGCGTGAGTTATTGAAACCCTTACATATTCTGACGAGCATATATGATTAATGACAGACGAGATTGATGAATTAATAATTTCAGCCTTATCAAAAGACTCCAGACAAGATTCCGCAGAAATTTGGGATTTTCTAAGGGGTTTTGGGCACGACGTAGCCCCCGAGGAAATTGAATCAAGAATTTCAAAACTATCTCAAGAAGGAGTGATCACAGGATATTCGATTACAATAGATCCAAAAAAACTACCAAAGCGAATAATCAGAACCACTCTAATCACATTCAAAGTATCTCAATCACTTCGTAAAAGAACAGAAAGTTTGAAAAAATATCTAAAAGATGCTCCATTTGTAATTTTTTCAGGAAGTACAAAAGGAGGATTAGATTGGATTACAATTAGATCATTCCCGTCGGTAGAAATCGCAGATGAAGAAACCGATATTTTCAGAAATTTGTTTGGAGACATTATTCAGACATACCAGGTTTATGATTTTGCACCAACAAAAGAGGTATCATTACACGCCCTATCATATACAGAAAAGGAACACAAAGAATTTCTTAAAGAATGGATGCCACCATTCCTATAATCACAATTTTAGAGTTTTCTTTAAAGTGACCCTTTCAAAATGAATTGTTTCATCCAACAATTCATGTAATTTGTAACGTAAATCCATCATGTATGTAACTACTTCACGTCTAACCTTTGGGTCAGAAATAGTTTGAGCTTCATTCGCTACAGAATCAATTCGTGATAGAGCCATTTTTAGACCAAGTTTTGTTTTTTTGGTAATTCTATGGGATTGTTCAGCTTTGGTTGTCCGAGGATCGTCATCTTTTTTTACTTTTGATTTCTTTATTGAACGAATCTGTTTTACTGTCAAGTGATCATCATAAATTCTCTGAGCCATTTCAGCTTGTTCTTCAGATGGAACACCTAGTAATTCGAGACTTTGGCTGACCGAAAGGGCATTTTGGATTAACTGCTTTTTTGCCTCAGATGGTAATTTCAAAAGTTGAATTCTATGCGATACATATTCTTCACTTTTTTCAATTTTACTTGCTAGTTCAGATACACCGCCCCATCCAAAATCATCAACATATTTTTTGAATGCTTCTGCCTCTTCAAGTGCATTAAGTGATTTACGCTGAATATTCTCGGTTAATTGTATCTCATAGGTTTGTTTATCACTTAATTCTCTGATTTTTGACTGAATGTGGCGCCATCTCAAAGAACGGCATGCCTCAAATCTTCGATAGCCAGCAACAATTTCAAATCCTAATGCGACAGGTCTAACCAATATTGGTTGTAACAAACCATGTTCTGTGATACTTTTTACAAGTGAGCGGAATTCAGGGTCATTTTTGTCAATTTTATGCCTAACCTCAAATGGAGAATGCTTAATCATACGCATCTCAATTGGCTCAATAATACTAGAATCAAAATGTTCCATGGTGGAATAGTGCTAACATGAACTACTTAGACTTGTTGTTTTTCTAAGATCTTAGAATAATATCCACTATGAAAAAAAAGGCATTTTGGTTAAATTTAGTATATAACTAATTTCAGGTGTGTCTCGCTTCGAAAAAGCAACAAAACCATACGACATTCAACCAACATTATGGATGTCTATCGGATTAACAATTTTGGTAGGTTCGATAATTGGCAAACTGATAGATGCCACAGAATTCACATCTCAGTTTTTAAGATAGTATAATTTTATTTTAATGTGGAATTAGATACAACCGATTTGAAGGTAATGGGTGCTGTGAAAAAAGGTCTCACAACATTTGGTGGGATAAAAAATGGAGTTCATTTGAAAAAGGACGAACTGGTAAAAATTTTAGATATTTTGGATAACAGTCAATTAATCTCATCAACAACTGGAACCGGATTATTAGGGCAGAAAAAATTAATTATCAACTTAACAGACAAAGGAGAAGAAAGAATTCAAGAGTATCTAGAAATGTTACGAGTTAAGTGGAAAGAAATGATTGATTTAGCAATAGCAGGCGAAAGAGACCAACTTGATCAAATAATTGTAGATAATCCATTCATGGTGAACATGATGGTATTTTTTGGAGTTACAGATTTGCCAACTCTGAGTAGACTAAATTTAAGATTCCTTTTGGAAGGAAAACATCTTTGCTACAAATGTAAAAAGGAGCTAAAAGGATTGATGCAAAAATTTGCAGTATCAGATGTTAGGAAATTTAATTTCAAACTACCTCGAGGAATGACTACACGGGATGACCTGTGTGCAGATTGCTTTAACAGCCTAGGTAGATCGTGACATTCTTTTCTTAACTACCTGAAGTACAATTCTTGCAATAATTATACCGATTACAATAATTATAGCGTACGTCCAAATATCAGCTAAATCTTGATCTTCCTGTTGTGCCTCATCTAGAGGTTTTGAATCAAATTGAGCACCAGGAGCGAATACGTCCTTATCCATTACAGTCTCAGCAAAAGCAACACTAGGTACAATTGTAACTACCATGACAAATAATGTAATTAAAAATAGATTCAAGTGACTTTTTTGGTGATTTGGGGGATTTAACGATTTGTGAATTAACCTAAAAAGTTGGTTACACCTAGAAAGAGACCAATGATGCTGATTAATACAACTACGACTCCCATTACCTGTTTGTCATTCATAATAATTGTAAAAAAATGACCAATTTAACAATTCAGGGTGTTCGAATTTATTGAAAATTAATTGAATTTGTTTTCAAAGACTACTTTATCTAATGATAATTGTCCACCACGTTCTGCTGCAGGGGAAGCAGCCTTTCCGACAACAATCATCATCACAATTATGTGTTCATCAGGAAGATTGATGATTTTTGCTATCTCATCATATTCAAAACCAACCATAGGGCAAGAATCAAGACCCATTTGTTTTGCAGCAAGCATTATGGTTTGTGCTGCAAATCCACAAGAACGCATTGCCTCATCTCTTCTATTTTGAGGACTTTCAGAATATTTTTTGTGCATTGCATCTCGAACATGTTCTTGTTTTTCAAGAGGATGATTCTTCCAATATCTCATAGGATCGTCTTTCCATGCATCCATATTTCCACATAGTAAGATGACAAGTGACCCATCTAGCGGTTGAGCTTGATTTCGAGCAGCGACATGAATTTTTTCTTTTACTGCTTGATCGGTTATGGTGACAAACCGCCAGTTTTGTTGATTGTAGCTGGTAGGAGAAAGTATTGTTAACTCCATCAATGACTTTACCTGTTCAGGACTCATTTTGTAGGTGTTATCAAATTTTTTTATTGCACGTCTTGTTTTAATTGCATCAAAAGTATCCATTTTCTATATCAATTCCATTTTTTAATTTATTTTTCAGGATGAGAGCATAATTCAGCCAGTACACCCTCTAATGATTTTGGGTGAATGAATGTGACTTTAGTTCCAGCAGAGCCAGGTCGAACCTTTCCCAAAAATTGGACTCCACAACCTTCCATTCTTTCTACCTCACCTTCAATGTTATCAGTTTCTAATGCCATGTGGTGTAGACCTGGACCTTTTTTATCAAGAAATTTTTTAATTGGACTATCATCTTTGGTTGGTTGCATCAACTCAATTCGTCCATTTTCCATAGAAATTATTGCAACCTTTACTCCTTCAGATTCCACTGTTTCAAATTCTATTTCATCAATACCAAGTGCTTTTTGATACACCTTAGCTGACTCCTCTACATTGTTTACCGCAATTGCGATGTGATCAATTTTCATCTAAAATATCTCCTTTGGTCTATATTCACCAAATACTTCCCGTAACGTGTTACTGATTTCTCCGGTTGTAGCATATGTTTTAACAGAATCAAGTATGAATGGCATGATATTCTTATCAGTCTCTGCCGCTGCCTGTAATTTTGATAATGCAGTATTAGTTTTTTTGTTATCTCTAGATTTTCGTAATGCCTTGATTGCCTTTTCTTGTTTTGCACCAAGCGAATCATCAATTCGTAGCAGTTTTTGTTTTGCCTCAACCTCATCTACAAATTTGTTGACGCCGACTAAAACTCGTGAAGAATCATCAACCTCTTTTTTGATACGATAAGCATTTTGTCTAATCTCTGCTTGGAAGAATCCTTTTTCTATTGCTTTGAGTGAGCCACCCATTTTATCAATTCTTTTGAGATATGCCCATGTTTGTTCTTCAATCTCATCACACAATTCTTCTAGATAATGTGAGCCAGCCATTGGGTCTACTGTTTTTGTAATACCTGATTCAGATGCAACAATTTGTTGTGTTCTTAATGCAATTTTTGCAGACTCTTCAGTTGGTAAAGCCAACGCTTCATCTCTCGAATTGGTATGAAGTGATTGAGTTCCCCCCAATACAGCAGCCATTGTTTGCATTGCAACACGAACAATGTTGTTATCAGGTTGTTGTGCGGTAAGTGATTCACCACTAGTTTGAGTATGGAATTTTAATTGTAATGATTTTTCATTTTTAGCATGGAATCTTTCTTTTAAGATTTTTGCATAGACTTTTCTTGCAACTCTGAACTTTGCTATTTCTTCAAAGAACTCTATAGTACAACAAAAGAAAAATGATAATCTTGGAGCAAACTCATCAATTTTTAATCCCTGTGCGATACATGTTTCAATGTATTCTATGGCATTTGCAATAGTAAATGCAATTTCTTGTACAGCATTTGATCCTGCTTCTCTTATGTGATAACCAGATATGGAAACAGGATACCATTGTGGAACCTCAGTTGCACAATAACCAATCATATCACCGATTATACGCATCGATGGTTCAGGAGGATAGATGTACGTATTTCTTGCAATGTATTCCTTGAGTATGTCGTTTTGTGTGGTTCCTCGTAATTGTTTACTTGAGAATCCTTGAGATTGTCCTACTGCAATATAGTATGCAAGTAATGTGGATGCGGTTGCATTAATCGTCATTGATGTTGAAACTTTGCCTAATTCAATTCCGTTGAAGACAGTCTGCATATCTTTTAGAGATGAAATTGATACACCTACCTTTCCTACCTCACCTTCGGCTTGTGGTGCATCAGGATCATGGCCAATTTGTGTTGGTAAATCAAATGCCATGGATATTCCAGTTTGTCCCTTATCCAACATGAACTTGTATCTCTTGTTACTTTGTGCAGCATCGCCGAATCCAGCATACTGACGCATAGTCCAAAATCTATCTCGATACATTCCTTGGTGAATACCACGTGTATACGGGAATTTTCCAGGAACTTCTTTTGTTTTCTTTTTAGTAGATTTTACATAAAATGGCTTAATTGGAATACTAGAATCGGTAACGTAATGTTTTTCTGCTAATTTTGTTTTCTTTTTCGCTGCCATATTTTATCACTTTATGAAATTTTTTGTCAGCTTGTCTGCTGCCTCAAACGGATCCATTTTTTTTTCTTGTACCTTTTTCAAATATGAAGAAAATGACTTGTTTTTGCCAATCATTATTGAAATTTCCTGTCTGACGTTATTTAAAATAATATCTTCTAATTCAGATTTTAGGCGAGTTTTCTCAGAACTCTTTTTATCCTTTATTTTTTGTTTCATTAGTTCCTTTAGCTTTGAAGCTAACTCTTTGATTCCCTTATTTTTCTTTACAGATGTTTTGAGGATTACTGCTTCTTCTTCTGCGGTTCCAATGAAATCTTGTAATGCCTGAAATAGTTGTGTTGCACCATCCAAGTCACTCTTGTTTACCAAATAGATATCACCAATTTCTGTAATTCCTGCTTTTATGGTTTGAATGCTATCCCCAGTATGTGGATTAAATGTAACAACGGTAATGTCTGCAATTTTTGAAATATCAACTTCTGTTTGTCCCGCCCCAACACTTTCAATTATTATTGGATTGAATCCTGCATATTCTAGTACACGTAAACTATTCCGAACTGAATGTGCAATGGCTCCAGTTGCACCACGAGATGCAATACTTCGAATGTAGGTTCCAGTATCAGTTGATTCGGACATTCTAACACGGTCGCCTAAGATAGCACCTCCTGTAACATGGCTAGTAGGATCTACTGCCAATACAGCCGGTTTTAGTTTTAATTTTTTCATCTCCATTGATAGTTTGTTTATGAGAGAAGATTTTCCAGCACCTGCAGGTCCTGTAATTCCAATGACGATTGCCTTGCCAGAGGTTTTGTAGATTTTTTTGATTAATTGACGTGCCTCTTTTGGGTCATTTTCCATTATGGAGATAGCCTTTGCAATAGCACCTCTCTTTGCTTTTTTTAAATCTGGGAGCATAGCCATACAAAACCGTCTCATCCCTTGATTAAAAATCTTAGATGTAAAGAAAGATTTTAAAGCCAAATTTTAATAATTGAATAAATGAAAATTGTGTTATTTGTGATAATTTCAACCATGATTGGTATTTTTTCACTAAATGCATATGGTGATTCAACAGAAAAGACAAATGATTTAGCATATGAGTTAATGAAGAATGAGGACTACATTGCAGCAATTGAAGAATATACCAAAATTTTGAAAATAGATTCAGAGAATGAAAAAGTACTGTTGAATAGAGCTGTTGCGTTTGCAAAAATAGAAGATATAGAATCAAGTCTAAATGATTTTTCTTTAGTTTTGGAGAAAAATCCTGAAAATTTAACCGCATTAAAGGGTAAAGCCACAATTTTATCTGGATTTGAATGTAAATCATATACCGATTGTGGGCCATTACAAGCACTACAAATTTTTGAAAGAATGTTAGAAATTAATCCGGGAAATGAAGATATAGAAATAAAAAGGAATTTCATGTTTACACAAATGAATAAATTTAATGTTAATGAGACCAATGGAGAATATATCGTAAATATTCAACAAATTGTTAAAGACAAAAATGGAATGCTTGTGAGTGTAATTGAAAATGCAAGAACTACCATATCACCTACAAAATTGATGGAAGTGCATCTTGATGAAAAAGAACAAAATTCAATAAATTATAAAAAAGAATTTGTTAAAATTGGAGAAAATGATTACATAAAATGGCATTATGAAACAGAGATGAGTTCTTCTGAGGAAATAAGAAAATTTTTTGGTATGACAAAATCTCATAAAATAGTAAAAGACGGGGAGTTAGATGGAAAAGAAATGTCTTTGAAAATTGATCTAATTACAGCATTATTTCCTGCGATAAATGTAGACGAAGGAGATAGTACATGGAAGATTACAGAAGTTTTTAAGAAGATTTAGTATTCCTAAAGATTACAATTCCTATAGAAATTGAAATAAATGCAATCAAAGGAATAAATCTATAAGGTAATATCACATAGAAGTCAGTTAGTAGAGCAACCAATGGACCTGCTAATAGAAGACTTGGAATAAAGAATAACAATGATTCTGCATGTTTCAATCCATTTCTTGAAACAAAAAATAATGCAACAATGGTAGGAAGTAACATTACTAACAAAAATATATCAAACCGCATTTGTGAAGAAAAATCAGATAAACTATTCATGAAACGATTGAAATCGATCTGAATTATATCATCATAAATTGTGTTTCCTAGAGAAAATAGTCCAAGCATTATCAAAATTATTATACCATATGAAATCAGGATTCGAATTTTGATTGAACGATTATTTTCTGATCTCAATACATAGTAAACATTCAAAATTAAAAATGGAGTAGAGAATGCTTTTGAAAATACAGAAAGAAGATAAAATATTCCAGAGAAATGCCATTTTTTATGAATTGTGTAAATTGATAAAAGGAAAAATGTAACCCAAAGATTTTCGTATACAGCTATTGTGTCATATTCAAGAAATGTGTATCCCTGTAAGAGAATAATCATTGTAATCAGACCTGCAATTCTTCTGCGAGATATTTCAACTGCCACGAGACCCGAGATAGATACCAAAATAATACTAAAAATTAACGGGACAATTTTGATATTATTAAGAAAATCTTGTGAGAATCCTAAAAGAAGCATTCGAACAAATCGACTATTTTGTTCATCAATAACCATATTTCCAGAATTAGTTTCAGGAAAGCTATCTAATCCTTCGATAAGTATTCGATAATCAGGGAATTGAGATGATTCATCAATTGTCAATTCTGGAATAGTAATGGCAGAATATACAACTAAAATTATAATTCCAGCGATCAAAGATTGTTTTTTTGATACCTCAAAATTTCTAATTTTATTAATACATGATGAAAAACTCGAAAATTTGTTTTTTTTATACAAGTAACCAATTGAAAGAATTAGTACATTACTTACAACTAATAATATAGCATTATTTCCAATATCAAATTTATCATATTGATCAGTGGAGATATGTCCAAATTCATGTAAAATTAATGCGGGAAAAATTACAGAAAGAAGACTAACCCCTACTAAAATTAGTGCAAATAAAAATACGACATTTAATGAAATTCCCATGAATACAAATTAGCCTCAACCCTTGATTAAAAATCTAATTTAAAGAAAGATTTTAAAGCCAAATTTTAAGAATTAAGTCATGAAGCAAAAAGTACAATCACGACGTGTCAAAATTCTAGTTGCAAAATTGGGTCTAGACGGTCATGATAGAGGCGCTCTAATCCTATGTAGAGCGTTCAGAGATGCAGGAATGGAGGTTATCTATTCAGGATTATTTGCAACACCAAATAGAATTGCACAAATTATAGAGGATGAAGATGCAGATGCTGTTGCCTTAAGTTTGCTTAATGGAGCTCATGGAACATTATTTCCAAGAGTTGTAAAAGAATTAAAAAAGAAAAAGATCAATGATGTATTAGTTGTCGGAGGAGGAGTAATCCCTGAAGAAGATAAAAAAGCATTAGAAAAATCAGGAGTTACAGGAAACTTTGGTCCAGGAACATCACTAGATTTGATAATTGACCACATTACAAAAGGCGTTTCTAAACTAAGAAAATTATAAGTTTATTCAGTAGAATCAGGCCACATCATCTTTCTCATCTGTTTTCCTACAGTTTCGATTTGATGACCATCCAAGTCTTTCATGTATTTATCAAATGCAGCCTTTCCTTCGTTTTGATAATTATCAATCCATTCTTTGTTGAATGTTCCGTCTTGAATCATTGTTAGAACTTTTTTCATGTTTGCTTTTGTATCAGGTGTCATTACCATTGGACCTCTTGTTAATCCACCGTATCTTGCAGTCTCTGAAACACGTCTCCACATTCCATTAATTCCATATCTTTGAATCATATCTACAATTAATTTTAATTCGTGTAATACCTCAAAGTATGCAATTTCTGGTTGATAACCTGCTTCTACTAGAGTTTCAAATGCATTAACTACCATTGAAGCTGAACCTCCACATAAATCGGCTTGTTCTCCGAACCAGTCAGTTTCTACTTCTTCTTTGAATGTTGTTTGTATTAATCCTGCACGCGCACTACCAATTGCTTTTGCAATTCCTAATGTTCTATCCCATGCTTTTCCTGTTTTATCTTGTTCAACTGCAACAATTGATGGAGTTCCAAAGTTTTGTAGATATGTCTCTCTAACTTTAGAGCCAGGACCTTTTGGTGCAACCATGATTAGATCAACGTTTTCTGGTGCGTCAATCCATTTCCAGTAAATTGCTGCTGCATGTGAAAATGATAATGCTTTTCCATCAGATAGGTTTGGACCAATCTCTTCTTTGTACACTTTGGCTTGAACCATATCAGGAATTAAAATATGAACAATGTCTGCTTTTTTTGTGGCGTCAGCTACTGACATGACTTCATGACCATCATCTTTTGCTTTTTGCCATGTTGGACTACCCTCTTTTAGACCAACAATAACTTTGAGGCCTGAGTCTTTCATGTTGTTTGCCTGTGCATCACCTTGGATACCGTATCCAATTACTGCGATAATTTGGTCTTTAATAGGGTCAAGACTAATGTCTGCGTCTTTCCATGTCTTTGCCATACTAAATTTTAAAGTCAATTACATATAATCTATGCAATAATCAAGTTCATGATTACAGATAATCCAAAATTTGTAAAGTTACTAATAATTGCAATATTCGCAATTGTGGTTCCTCTCAGCATTATAGGAATTAACATGTATGAAAAAAACGTTACAAATCCTCGAATATGGGAGGGATGGACATGTAGTGAGATGGAGAAATTTGCGTTAGAAGATAGAGATGACAGTCTAAACGATTATCAGGCAAGTAAATTTCATGAGGATTTATCAGAATGTCTTTCTAGATAATTATAAAGTGATTATTTTTTTGCAACTTACACACTGAACCTTTACACCGTTATCTTCCAGTCTTTCAAATTTTTTAGAACCACATTCAGGACATATTGGACATGCTCTTGCAGGTTTCATTGCGGTGCACCGCTTCCAATTATCCGAACCGTGTTTGATTCAGGTTTTAGTAGTACGCATACATCACCGGGCATTACAATAACTGGTTTTTCAAATGTAAGTTTCATAGGAGATACAGATGCAAACTTTGCAGCCTTTATCTGAAGACCCACACTTACAAGACACATTTGGTTTTCTGCCAAAGTTGACTTGAAGAACTGATTTTGTTTAAAATCTATAGTGATTTCAGTTACAGTTTTGATTGAAGTGTCATTTGATAAAACATCACCGCGAGTTATCTCATCATGTTTTATATTTTTGAGAGATAGTCCAACTCTAGCAGGAGAAACAGATTCTTTGACATCATCATCATGCATCTGAATTGATTTTACCATCGCTTCAATTTCAGAGGGATAGTGCTGAATCTTATCATATTGTGTAATTTTTCCAGATAGAACCTTTCCTAATGCCACGGTTCCCACACCTTTGACATCAAATGTATGATCAATTACAATACTGGTACTTCCATCTTTTTTTGCAACGGTAAAGTTTGCTAATTCTTCTTTAATTTTATCCTGTTCAACTTTCGTGTATCCTTCAATTACAGTTCCCTTTATCATTAAATCTAATCTAGCCTCATCAACATCATATGAATGAGATAAAATTCCATCTTTTTTTCCAAGCGCATCTAATGCAAGAATTTGTTCACCCGTAAATTTATCCAACGCATTTACATGAAAGATTACGTATTCTGCTAACGCAATTGCCTGAAATAGAGGTTGGATTTTTTCGGGAAATCCATTTGGAGTTACAAATGTGTAAATTTTTTCCGCTTCTTTTCTATCAAATAATGTTAGATCAGTAGACGTACCTTTTTTGCCAAAATCAGTTGCAATTGATTGGTCACCTAAGATTACAAAATTTACAGACTCCATTGATAACCACTAATTTTATCCAGAGGCTTTCTTTGTTGCGCTTACTAGAGAAATAACATCTCTATCTCTCAACTGATAGTGAGTTGGCAATCTAAGATTATATCTTAAATCTTTTGCATGTAATAATCCCTTTGATAATCCAGTGTGAATTTCATTTGCTAAGTCTTTTACAGTTGCACCATCTTTGAGTAAAATTAAATCAGGAAGTATGTGTCCTTTTTTATCAGAAAGTTTATTCTCATCAGCGACCGGATAGACCGCATTCATTTTTAATAGTTTGAAGACGGTGACATTGATTGCAAATTGAACTCCAGTTCGCATATATTCACCCATGATATCTTGTTTGATGAAATTAAGTGCGTGTGTTTGTTTATCGTTTAATTCTTCAGGTTTAACAATATCAAACTGCTCAGATCCTGGAGAATATTTTATCAAATCTTGCTGTTCTGCACGTCTTAGAGTTAACTCACTGTCAGCACTTGCAGGAACGGTGATAACTTCATTATATCGTTCACGAAGACGATTGAAGTTTTTGTCAGCACCCGGAACATCAATTTTATTTGCAACTATCAAAGTGGGTTTTGAAATTTTACGTAAGATTTTTGCAAATTCTTTGGTTTGACCCATATCAAAGTCATCAAAAGCAATTTCTTCTAAATTTGTAGTTTTTAGTGCCTGAATTACATGTGATTTTTTAACACCGATTCCTTGGTATAGTTCAGTCAATGCATCAACTTGGTCTGTACCATCACGAATATTTTTAGAAAGTTTATCTCTATTTCCTTCCAGAATTTTTTGATACCACATTACCAACTCTTCTTCAATGTCAGCAAAGTCAGATACAGGATCACCAGAACCAGGTTCTGTTATTTTTCCTGTTGCATCAATACTTCCAGAACAATCAACAACATGTAACAATGCATCAGATTGTGCAGCAATAGAGAGAAATTGGTTTCCCAATCCCTTCCCTTTCCATGCATCTTTGATTAATCCAGGCAAATCAATTAATTCGATAGGAATGTAACGCCATCCATCTACACATTTTGAATTGTTTGGTTCATCTTGGACATTAAACTCCATATGAACACACAGAGTAATTGCCTGACCGGTTCCTGTTTGCGGTTTTTTTGTTGTAAACGGATATGTAGAAATTTCAGTAGATGCTAATGTTGCAGAATTAAAGAAGGTGGTTTTACCAGTATTTGTTTTACCTATAATTCCAATCTTTATCGTCATGAATTATTTTCTATTTTATTGTATTTATCTGATTATTTTTTGAGTTTGTTTTCTATATTTGATATTGAATTTTGAATTTCTTTTAGATTCCATTTAATCTCATCTAATTCTTCAGGAGTGATTTCATCATGCCATTTTTCAAGCATTGTTTTTGTGATTTCAGCACAATTGTACAAAACGGCCCAGTATGGATGATGTTCTGCAGTTGTGTATGCCAATTCTGCCGCATCATCTACCCCAAGTTTCGCTCTTGTGACAGAATCCATTTTTTCGCCAAAAATTTTCACAGAGTCATAATCTAGATTAGATTCCATCTTTATCTGAGTCTGTTTTTTCTCAAATTTTTCTACTAAAAGTTGAAGCTCGTCATAAAATGCTTGAAATGAATTATCAGACATTATGATAACCGACTATGTTCTGCCAACATGCATCTATTGTAAACAACATCAATTCCAGCATCTTTTGCTAGTTTTTCTGCTTCTTCATTATGAATTCCCTCTTGAAGCCAAATGACTTTGGGTTTTTTCTTTATTGCTTCTTTTATGATTGGCATTACCTGATCTGATGGTCGAAATACATCTACAATGTCAACATCATCAGGCACATCTGTAATCACATCATAGCACTGTTTTTTCAGTATAACATCTGCATTTGGATTTACAGGAGTGATGTCATATCCATTTTCATGTAGATATTTTGGCACATAATGTGCAGCCTTATCGGGATTCTTTGACATTCCCACTACAGCAATCTTTTTCATCTTTAAAATTTCTAAAATTTCTTCATCAGAATGAGGATCGTCTTCCATAGTAAAAAATTATTTTTTGAACTAATTATACTAATCGTCATGTTCATGCTCTGTTAAATGACAATCACAGCTACAAAGCTCAGTGGTATGATTATTTTGGCAATCAATACACTCAAAGTGTCTATGATTCTCACAGCTAGAGCAGATCATAAATAACTATACAACTACATGTTATTTATTATATATCTAGAAAACTTTGGTTATTATTACGACAAAGATCCTTCAAAATTGTGGATATTTCTGTAGGACATACACCAGATTCAGATGACGCATTCATGTTTTATGCAATGTTTACAGGTAAAGTGAAATCAGATGATTTCAATGTCACTCATGTTATAGAAGATATTGAAAAATTGAATAGAAAAGCAAAGAATCCAGAATTAGATGTTACCGCAGTTTCAGTTCATGCATGTGCACACATTCCAAATTATGTTATGTTAAGAAGCGGTGGAAGTTTTGGAATTAACTATGGACCAATTGTTACTGCAACAAAACCTATGACAATTGAAGAGATAAAAAAATCAAAGATTGCCATTCCAGGAGAGATGACTTCGGCATATTTGTTGTTACAATTAATGATTGGTAAATTTGATTATGTCGAAATGAACTTTAGTGATATTCCAGAAGCTGTGAGAAGTGGCAAGGTCGATGTTGGATTGGTAATTCATGAAACACAATTATCATTTGAAGAAGAGGGGATACAAAAAATTCTAGATGTAGGGGAATGGTGGGATAAAGAATCCGGAGGATTGCCAGTTCCATTAGGAGTTAATGTGATGAATGAAGAACTTGGTCCAGAATTAATTAACAAATTTGACTTGTATTTACAAGAATCCATCAAATTTGCAAGAAATAACATTAAAGATGGAATTGATTATGCAATGAAATACAGTAGAGGAAAATCAAGAGAATTGATTGAAAAATTTGTACTCATGTATGTTAATGAGGTAACTGTAGATATGGGCGAACCTGGAGAAAAGGCTGTAAAATTGATGTTTGAGATGGCAAAAGAAAAGGGACTTGTTCCTGAGTTTGAGTTAAAAATTTCAAAACCACTTTAATTATTTTTTAGAATTTCTAAAAAACGAGGTAACAAACAATGCCATACCTGCCAAGAGAATAACAATTCCAATTGAGAATTCAATTTTCAATCTATTGTGAATTTCTTTTTGTTCAGATTCCAAGGTCGCATACATTTCAGGCTCAATCTTATCAAAATATTGGATTTGCGGATAATCAAAAAGCATAATGAATGAACCTAGAATCAATAAAATGATTCCAATGAAAAACCATGTGGGATTTTGTATATGTACCAATTATTTTCTAAAAAAAGAATCAAAGATAAATTGTTCATATTGCTTATATTCAAAATTCACTTACTCTATACATGAAAACAAACCAAAATAATGATTCAACATATGATTACTCTGGACTTTTCATTGATGACGAAGAATTCTAATTCTGAGCCTATCAAGTCAACATCTAGTATTTATTATGCAGAGCCATAAACTGTCCATGAAGCTTTACTTAGACTTTGATCCTTGTGTTGAATGCAAAGAGATGATGACAGAATTGTCATCTGAAGAGATGCTTTTTGCAGACGATGAGACAAGAGCAGATGTATCAGCAAAATTCTTGAGACATTTGACATACAATCACAATGAGGTTGTTAAAGCAGTAATGTCAGAAGTAAAAAGTCAACAAAGAAGTCCAGAGTTTGACCTTTACAAGTAATTAAACTGCCACTTTCTGCAATAATAGTTCTTTAAGATCATCTGTATTTTTTGCAGCACTTAGTCTATTCCGAAGTTGCCCTCCTCCAACAGTTCCTTTTGTAAATCGGATAGCCTGTTGCTTGATATTTGCAAATCTAATGTTATATTTTTCTGTTAGTTCAAGGTATGTGACAAATGCTTCTAGCCTATCGGTAAGAGAATACTGTTTGTATGTACCATCGTCAAGATAATCATTAATCTGCTCAAAAATGAATGGGTTTCCCATTGCACCTCTTCCGACCATTAGATAATCACACCCAGTATAATCAAGAACTTTTTTAGCAATTTCAGGCGATGTAATATCACCATTTCCAACTACAGGAACCGAGACATTTTGTTTTAATTTTTTAATCATATCCCAGTCTGAATGTCCAGAGTATCCCTGAGAGACGGTTCGTGGATGTAATGTCATTAATTGTATTCCTTCTTGTTCTGCAATTTTTGAGATTTCTAGGAATAGGGATTTATTTTCTTCAGTGACGCCCATTCTCATTTTTAGTGATATGGGTTTTTTTACAGTATTTACTAATGTTCTAAATATTTCTCGAGTTAAATCAGAATTTTGTAATAATGCACCACCTGCCATTTGTTTTGTAATATGAGGAGCAGGACACCCCATATTGTAATCAATCATGTCAAAATGAGGCTCTACAATTTTTGCAGCCTTTTCTAATGCAGTGATATCAGAGCCAAATAATTGAACAGATAACGGACGTTCTTTTTCAGAAAATTCAATAAATTCAGTAATATTTTTGGATTCAGATTCTAATTGTTCATGTTTAGCAACTATCGCATTTACGCTAGTTAATTCTGTAACAACAAGTCCTGCACCCATCCTTTTACACATTATACGTAGTGCAGGATCACTTACCCCAGCCATTGGAGCCAGAAATACCTTACTTGTGAAATGTGGGAGTTGTGACATATGATGTGTTTTTCAGAATTATATATTAAATCTACATTTCCTAAATGAAGTTATGTTAGTAGATAAAAGAATTTTAGCAGGAGGCGTATCTATGATTGTCGTTGGAATGGTACTTTCAGGAATACTAACAGACATGACACCAATTGGCAGAGAAGGAATGACTGAAGAAGAAAAGTACGAGTTTATGGTTAATGAAAGAGAAAATGAAGATTTTAAAACACTTTCAGGTATTTTGGTTGGTATTGGATTTTTACTAGTTTTGATTAGTTTTGGGGCACGCAGAAAAAGAAAAGGCGGTGCAAAGAAAACAGAAAAGAAACCTGCAACTAAGTGAAGGTTTGAAGTGTTTTAAAGAATGTATTTCGTTGAATAGGAATACGGCCAATCTCTTTTGCTAAATTTGCTAATTCCAATAATGAAGAGTTGGTAGGTTTCCCCGCTGCACGATAAATTTCCTCAGAAAATGCGGTTCCCACAAGATCATTTCCTCCATGTGATAATGCAACTTGAGCGAGTTTTGTTCCATATGCAACCCAGTATACAGAAATATTCTTGAGTGTCTGTGCCAGCATTAGTCTAGATAATGCAATAATTTTCAGATCATAGATAGAAGAGGATTCATGTTCCACCTTGTGTTCTTTTTCAAGCTCAGTATTATCTAGACTGAACTTTAATGGAATCAAAGTGATAAATCCATTAGTCTTTTTTTGTAACTCTCTAATCTTTATGAGATGATCAACTATGTGTTCTGGTTTTTCGATATGACCATAAAGCATTGTAACGTTGCTTTTAATTCCAAGATTATGTGCAACTTCGATGGTATCAAGCCATTGTTGGCCAGTACACTTTCCTCGAATGATTTTTGTTCTGACATCAGGATGGAATAATTCAGCTCCGCCTCCAGGCATTGAATCAAGACCTGCATCTTTTAATCTAGATAAAATTTCAGTGACAGAGTTTTTTGTTAATTTTGAGAGAAAGAAAATTTCCGCTGCAGTGAATGCCTTAATGGTCATATCAGGATGTTTTTGTTTTATAGCAGACATCATTTGTTCGTAATAGTCAAGTTGTAAATCAGGATGAAACCCTCCTACAATGTGTACTTCAGTTGCACCCAAATCTTTTGCAGCTGCAACTCTTTTTTCTATTTGATCAGGAGTTAGTGTATATGCATCATCTTCGTCGCCTTTACGATAAAATGCACACATTTGACAACTGGCAGCACACAAATTTGTATAATTCATGTAGTATGAGGCAGCAAATGAAACAGTATCTCCTACAAGTTTTTTTCTTACAATATCAGCTGCTGCACCAACGACATGAAGATTATCATCATTTAGGATCTCCATACCATCATCAAATGTTAGTTCTTCACCATTTATGGCATGTTCAATTGCAGTTGAAGTCCCAACTAACTCTTCTAACATGTTTCACTTGATAACAGTGAAAATATAAAACAATGCAAACCAAGATTTAGTATGGTGTTACCGTTAGTTGACGAGGATAAACCAAAGTGCTTTTTGTGCCACGATACATTTGATGACTATGATAATCTACGAGAACACCAAGAAACAAAGCACAAAGATTATTTTGAATTTCATGATAAGAAGAGAGGTCCCGCACCAGGCGATGTCAATATTTTTTAGATTTTTGTGATTTTAGTAGTTCTAACGCCTTTTGTTTGCCCATATTTGCTAAATCATAGTCCTTGTCAATTGTAAGCGCCTTTTTGAAGCAAACCAGAGCAGAATCGAGTTCACCCATCTCACCCAAAGACATACCCTTGCATGCAAGCGCCATTGCGAAACGAGGTTTGATCTTTAATGCAGAATCATAGCACTCTATGGCATCTAAAAATTTAGATTTAGCATGAAGTAAAGTTCCTTTTCCAATTAACGCATCCAAATTTTTTGAATCTTCCTTTAAAACAGAATTATAAGTCTGAAAAGATTGTGAATTTTTTCCCATTCGTTGTAATGTAGTAGCCTTGTCTAACAATGCAGGAATATTTTTTGGATCAGAATGGAGAACTTTATCATAAAGAAGAATTGCTTCTTCATATTCCTGATCTTCGGCAAGATCGGATGCTTGTTCCAACATTTTTTGGAATTTGTTTTCCACTGATTAGAATAATATTTCCTAGATAATATTTATTTTCGTTTAATTTTTCTATATATTGAAAAACCAATTAGAGCGAAGATCCCAGATATAATTCCAACAAATATTACAAGAGGTGTAAAGTCTTCAGAGAAATATCTTGATTCAAGCCATGCGTTTGGCAATACGGTTACAAAATCATTTCCAGAGAAATCCTCCACATATCCTATAGCAAGCGCCAGTTTTCCAGAGGAACCTGTTTTATCAAATACTGCCATGTAGTATGTACCAGGTGCTTCTATCTCAAGATCAATTTCTTGACGTTCCCAGTATGTGATTTGACCAAAGG
Organism: Candidatus Nitrosopelagicus sp.; assembly: GCA_028344155.1. Taxonomy (GTDB): domain Archaea; phylum Thermoproteota; class Nitrososphaeria; order Nitrososphaerales; family Nitrosopumilaceae; genus Nitrosopelagicus. The sequence continues at coordinate 7,104 of JAOMAI010000012.1, read as the reverse complement.
GTTCATAGAATTCTGTTGAAGGTATAGAACCGTTATAATCAAAAACATATGCATCGTAACCTTCTGGAATAGGATAATTGAAATTTTTGTCAGTATCTAGCACCTTTAGCTCATCCACCAGATCAAGAAAGGTTGAAGGTCCTATCAATACAAGCGAAGGTGTAAATTTTTCCAAATTATCTAGCTTTGGAATAACAATACTACTGAAAAGTCTGTCATCTTTTTCTGCATCAAATTTGTAAAACAATGCATTGCCTTCCAATTCTTCGTACATTGCCCAAGAAATTACAGGATCTGGAATTTCTAATGCAGATTCATAATCAGTATTCGTTCCATCTGTAGGAATTAATTTATGACCAAATGCAGATGCAGGAAGCATCAACAAGCAAAATAATCCAATAAAGATAATTTTCTGCATGATTACCTATCAATGTTTGAACATTTAACGCATGAATGTTGATTTTACATAGTCAAATCTAGGCATGAATACTAGTGCTAACACGTAATTTTTTTACGTTTTTTAAATACACAGTTTTGACTACCGCATGTATGAAGCTAAAACTGCCATTCAAATTAAAAATAAAATATCTAAATGCAAACGAAGACAGTTTCCAAGGTAAAGCTGTATTTCACGAAAAAGAGCATCCTATCAAAATTCATGCAGAAAATAATGAAAAGATTATCAAAGTTCCATTTTCAGTAATGGGAGTTACTGACGATGAAATACTAGTGAGAGTGTCAGGACCATCAGGAGTATACGTAGAAGACCGCATAAAATTCAAAGGACAGTCAAAATGGATAGAAATAGACTCTGACATCATATTTTTTGAAATTGCAAACAGTCAACACAAGTTTGATACTATGGAAATATTTGTTAAATAGTTAGGTCCAAGAATAAAAACAATTTTCGGTTGATTCTCCAAAAAAGAAAGTCAACGTTATACGAGATTTTAATCCAGATATAGATTCAATTTGATGATAGAATTTTGGATTTAAAATAACCATATTTCCAACGACAGGTCTTATTTTTGTTTGACAAATACCTTTAATCAAATCTGAAGAATAGCCAAATTCAGGTTCACGCATCGTTTCATCTTTTTTAGACCACATTTTATGAAAAATTGTTAGTTCCCCACCCATATCAGGAGACTGAATATAAAGAATTGCAGATAATTGATTTTTGAATCGACTTACATTGTATTCACTCATCTCAAAATTAGAATTATCACGATGCAGGTGTACAGAATCGTCATTCCCATGTATTCGGATTACAGCATCAGAGTAAACATTGCCATTTTCAGTTGCAGTGTATATTTTTTTTCCAAATAATTTTGATATTTTTTGTTGCATGAAGGTTAAAGGTGAAATATTTTCGGAGAACAAATTTTTTAAAATTTCGTTTGATTTTTTTGATTTTGAAAAATATTTTTGCTTTTCATATATGTGCGAACTTAAAGATGTACCAAATTTTGTTGAAGAGTCATTTCTTTGAGACATATTCAAAATTTTACGGGATATAGAAATACAATCAGATTTTGATAAAACCTTTGGAATAATTAAAGCAGGAATTTTTCCAGTAATCAAGTCATCGTACGATGATGTTTCATCTAAAATTTGTGGAGTCCACATTAGTATCCGCCAGCGCCCGAATGCGAGACTGTGCATACGAGTTTATTCTCAGAATTCCTGCCTGAGATTTCACATTTTACAAATTTATTATTGAGACTTTCTTCAATTTGAGGAATATTTCTAGAGTTTTCATCTACAGGAATACTTGGAATATCAATTTCAGTGAACTGAATTTGTTCCACATCTTGATAGCTATCCTGATTGGTATCCTTTTGATGTGAAACATTCATCTCAAACGAGTTTGTTGTAATGATTTTTGTTACAGTTCCCCAAATTATATCAGACATTTTTTATCATAGAAAAAGAGAGATGTTATGGTACAACAATAAGATTCAACGGAAGATCTAGTTTACCAAATGGTTCTGCAATTCGTAAATAGTAATCCTTGCCTGAATCGTATTCAAAGTTTTCATAACTACCATAACCTATTGCAGGTCCCCATAAGATATTGACAAATTTGGCTTGTCCTGGTTTTAGTACGACGTTACCGGATGTAAAGTCAGAACCAGAGTTTACCCATTTTTTTCCTCCATCCCATACAGTGTAATTACATATGGATGGGCTAGTACACATTAGTGTCTCATTTGAGGAACCAGTGTTTTGAACCATCATTTGTAAGTTTAAGAGAGGTTGTCCTGTTGCAGTGTATGCAATGTTGTTGTATTCTTTAACTCCCTTTCGAGTTTCCTCCTTGAAATCTGCTACATAATAGTATGCAACATTACCAAGTTGGAATTTCTCACCACTGTTCTGGTATGTTTTTAATTTGTATTCATCTTTGATTACTTTCTCACATTCGCGGATTTCTCTTTTGTTTTCACCGCCTTGACATTTGGCTAACATTTCATCAAGATCTGCGTTGCCAGATGATTGTGATTTAGTAGTTTCTTTAGGTGTGGATTGATATTGTGATTTTGATGCACCGTCATCACTTACAGCGCTTGGGCTAACTTGCATTATACCCATCTTTATCAAATATTGAAGTGCATTAACAAACTCATTTTCAGTTAGTGTACCGTCTGCCCACCAGCCAGCATTGTTCTTTACCCAAGCCGGAATCGTATCAGAGGCACCTGAACTTCTGGTAGTTGATGGAACATTGATTATTCCATTTTCAATCATGTATTGAACACCAGAAACGAATGCAGCGTCGTCAATTTGGCCTTCTGCCCACCATCCTGCATTATTTTTTACCCAATCGGGGACATTAGTAGCATCAACACTGCCAACCATAGAGGTCAGTAGTAAAACGCCTGCAATTCCCGCGAGTAGTGCTTTCATTAAACATTGGACGCAATTACAATATATAAGCAAGTGCTAATTGGTCAACTAGTGCCTAACATCATCATCTTTAGACTTTAATTCAATAAATTATCAAAAAAGATATGCCAAAATTTTCATTTACAAAATTAGTTGACATTGATAGAGACAAATTTTTTGCAATCAGTACCGATTATGAAAAGTTTACAAAAATTCTTCCAGAATATTTTCTAGAACTAAAAATTGTTGAAAAAAAAGACAATAAAACAATAATTTTTGAGACATTGAGATTCCTAGGAAAAACGGTTAACGTTACTACAGAGCATGTTGTAGAAAAACCAGATAGACATATTGTCAAAATGCTGGATGGACAAACAAAAGGTACAGTCTTTGATGAAACATATGAAAAAGTTGGAGAACAGACAAAGGTTACAATCGAAGTTGATTTTGTACTATCGGGGGGACTCAAAATTTTGGGAATTTTTGCTAAAAGTAAGATTGAAAGTAGTATGAAAACGGTCTTAGATGAATTTGCAAATTATGCAAAAGAACACTCAAAGTGAAGAAAGATGTTTTTCTATTAATGGATGTGCTAAGACGGCACTATGTGCTGCAGAGTCGGTTCCAATACCATAACTAATAGTAGAATCACCTACAAAAAATAACCCATCTACATGAGATACAGAATGTGGCATTTTATTTTTCCATACTAAGCCTGGTTCTTTTACCACAGCCTCTACAAGTTTCCAAGCCATAGGCCTATCCCATAATAAGGAATCATCGAAGTCAGGATAAATTTCAGATAACTCCTGTTTCATTTTTGAAACAATTTCTTTAATTCGTGTAGGATTCTCAGTTTCTTCAGGTTTTACAGGAGTTCCAACTATGATGAGATGTTCCCCTTTAGGAGATACTGATGGAGTGATATTCGATATAAAGAAAATTCCTTTTGAGACATAATTTTCACCTACTGGAAAAACAACCTGGCGTTCATCCAGTCTTTTTGATAATGCAAAATGAACTTCAACCACAGAAGTTGTTTTGTTAAGTCTATTTGTTTTTTTGATAAAATCATCATCAAAGATTCCAGAGTCAAATAATTGATTAATCGCATGATATGCAGGATATGAAATAATTACACAGTCACTTTGAACTATTTCGCCATTAGATAGTTCAACACCTGTCACCTTTCTATCTTTAACAATCACCTTTTTGATAGAAGAGCCAAGATTTACTTCAGAGTTTTTTTCTTTGACATAATTTGCCATTACCTCACTAATTCGGTCATAACCACCCATGTCTGGATATGCAAATTCGCTTGTTCCCCCTTTGAACGGATTTGCACGAATTATGGTTCTTGCAAATTCACCAAGAGAAATATGATCAGGAGTGTCTGCGAATGCAAGCATACAGACAGCATCAAAAAATTGTTTAGAATGAAAGTCGAGTTTGGAGGTAACTTTTGTTAAAGGTACAGCATCTAATTTTTCTGCTTTTTCCATACTCGTGAAAGCCATAGGAAGAAGTATTTTCAGCAAGGATATTCTGCTCTTGAATGGAATTAAAGACATTTTCAGAATATCTGCAATTCCTTTTGGGTATGTGTGGAACCCATTGTCATAAAATGCGATTTTATCAACAATTGCAAGTTTAAGTCTAGATTCTATCTGGACATCTTTTAGAATTTCATATATTGCAGATTTTTTATAAAATGGCATTATGTGAAACCCATTATCTAGAATGTGGTTTTTAAATTCCATGGAGGCAGTTCTACCTCCAACACGCTCAGATTTTTCATAAACAGAAACAGGGTGTCCTTTATTCACCAAAAGAGTTGCAATTGATAATCCACCGACACCAGCGCCTATTATGACGACTGGTTTGGTCGGCGGATTTTTTGAAATCTCTTTACTGTGATTTTCAGAATTCATTTTACGCAGCAACAGTTGTTGTTGGTTCGGTAGGTATGACTCTTTTCTTATTTCGAGATTTAGTTCTCAAAATCATTTTGCAACAAGGACAACGAATTTCTTCAGTGTCAAGCCATACTTCACACCAACTGCAACGTTTTAGTCCATATTGATATTTCATTGAGTTTGGAACTTTCATTACTTTGTGCTGTGTACATATTCCTTTACATGATGCTCCCATGAACAAATTACCGAATTATGATATTTAATAGTTATGCACTAGCGTGAGTCTAGTGCTAATTTTTTACATTTTAGCATCAAATATCCGATCAGTTCATTTTCAGATGCAGATTGCATTTTTTTCATAGATTCAAAAAGTATTTTTTCTACATATTTAGAATAACGTGAAAGAATTTTTGTTTGTAATTCAGAACGATTGCGGATGTAATATTCAGCAAGAGGAGAGTAAACATTTTTTCCGATGTCGTTTGATTCTATAATTTCAAATCCATTTTTAGAAAGTTCATCAATAATATTTTCTTGTGAATAATGTTCGGATGACCAAGTGAATTTCAATATTCCAAGATTACTAAAACTAGAATTATCTTTAGCAGTTGGAATTGCAAGAGAAAGAATACCATCATCTTTTAAGACACGATGTGATTCAGAGAAAAAATCTCCGAGGGGTTTGAAATGTTGTGCAGATTCTAATGCAATTACACGATCTAAAGAGGAATTTGAAAATGGAAGCATTCGCGCAGTTGAATTAAGTTTTGAAATATTTTCAGGTTTAATCGAGGCCAATTGTGAGAAATTAACATTTACAGATGAGATTTGTAATGAAGGAAATTGAGAGCCCCATATTTTTGCCGGACCTAAAATTCCACTTCCAATATCAGCAACTATCTCTGCAGAAGAGAGTTGAGCCATATCGCCCATCATATCACATAACCGTTTTTGGGCATCAACAGGATGAGGAGTAGATTCATCCCAAAATCCAAAATTCAGCATGTCCCCACCAGTGGATACCTCCATAATTGGCGATAATGCATCATATAGTTTTACAACATCATTTTCATTTCTTCGAAATGTCCATAGTAGAAGATCTACAGGATTAATCAGCATGCTAAAAATAAAAAAACCGCGGATATATGATTTAAGGTAAATCCACTAATTCTTCAACACAGTGTTTGTGAACCCAAATATCATCTGTATTTCGGGCTATTTCCTTTCCTTTATGGATGTCTCCGCCACAACTTTGACACTTTCCGTTAAATCGTGCTTTCATATAGTCAAGTATACACATATGCGTAAATGTGATTCTGTGTGAATTTGATTGACATAAACTCAGCATAAAATCAATTCTGGGTCATAGAGGGATCAATTTTTTTGACCATCTTTGTCAATCAGAAAAGGCAATTTGCGTATTATAGATGAAAATCTATTATTTAATATGCAAACTGAAGATTTTGAATCTAAACCGGGACAGGATTTTTGGGACAATGCTAACAAGTATTCTTGGTCAAACGGAGAATATGAATTTCTAAGAGAAATGTCATTTATCATGGTCAATCTTCATCATCAAAACAAATCTGAAGAATGATAGTGCTAAAGAAAAAAAATTATCACTAGAAGCCATTCCTAATAAGTTCAAAGCACTATTCACAAAGGGTGAACAAAGATTCTGAATCCAACGATCACATTTGTAATAACAGCAAGTGCAAAGATGTTCTCTTAGTAACTGACAGTACCACAGGAGAAGTGATGTGTTCGTCATGCGGTCAAGTTGTATCACAAAATATGGCCGAGCTAGGTCCAGAATCAGCCCAGTCTGGTGAAGACTATATGTCAAAATCAAGAACTGGAAGAAAATCCACACTTGCATTTAATGACATGGGATTATCAACTGTGATTCAACAGTCAGATAAAGATGCAACAGGTAAAAATTTGAGTGGAGAGATGAAGAGAACGTTTTACCGACTACGAATGTGGGATAAAAATAGTAAAGCGCTTCCAGGTCATAGAAATATGCAAAAGGCTTTCACAATGTTAGAGGGTCTTAAAGCAAAATTATCACTTACAGATGCAGCAGTAGAACAGGCAGCATACATTTACAGAAAATGTTTAGCCAAAAAAATTGGAAGAGGGAGAAGTATACCAGTCATTTTGAGTGCTTGTGTATATGCATCGTGTAGATTCACTAACACACCACGAACTATCCAAGATGTCGCAAATGCAACAAATTTACGAAGAACAAGCATACATAGGATTTACAGAATGCTAGTTCGAGATTTAGATTTGACAC
>JAOMAI010000011.1 GCA_028344155.1 Candidatus Nitrosopelagicus sp. | reverse complement strand
TTCAAAAACATTTTCAAGAAATGTTTGCTTATTGAATTTTACAATATCATCATATTCTTGACCAACACCTACATAGATAATTGGTGATGATGTTACTTTTACAATAGATAGTGCTGCACCTCCTCTAGCATCTGCATCACTTTTTGTTAAAATTGAACATTCAAAATTTACCTGTTTGTGGAATTCACGTGCTTGATTTACAGTATCATTACCTGCTAATGAATCACCTACAAATATTTTCATATCAGGTTTTACAACTTTAGTAATCTTTGCAATTTGTTCCATCAGATTAGAACTGGTCTGCATTCGTCCTGCAGTATCAACTAATACACAATCAACTTTGTGAGATTTAGCATACAAAACAGCATCTTTTGCAACAGCAGCAGGATCAGAACCATAGTTTTGTGCAATGATTTTAAGATTAAGCCTGTTTGTGTGTTCACGAAGTTGTTCAATAGCACCTGCACGATAAGTATCTGCAGCTGCAATAACTACAGATAGTTTCTCATTTTTTAATATATTTGCAACTTTAGCTAGTGAGGTTGTTTTTCCAGTACCATTTATTCCAACAAATACAACAATGAATGGTTCATTTGATGATTTTTTTTCATTAATTCTAGCCACTAAATCAACATGGCCTGCATTATCAAAAGTTTCACTAATGAATTCAATTAGGCTTTGTTTAACGAAATTTTGTATATTTTTCTTTTCAACTCTAGAACCAATTATTTTTTCTTTTAAACTATCTTTGATTGAATCAATTACTTCAGTCGCTACATCAGATTCAAGTAAATTAATTTCCAATTCAAATAAAACATCTTCGATATCTTTTTCGTTAAGATCCTTTTCACTAAATCCAGTAGAGACATTAGAAAATGCTTTTTTTAGATTATCAAACATAATTATTATGATTGCGGTTGTGATTGTGGTTGTTGCATAATTTGTTGCATCTGTTGTTTTCCTTGTTCTAGGTTTGCAGCAATTTGTTGTCTTTGTGCATTTGTTTCTTGTAATGCAACTTCCAATTCTTTAATTTTTGATTCCAAATAACTAAGTGCCGAATCATGATCTTTTTCTATTGCAACTCCAGCGCCAACATTAACCACAATTTTTTCATTTGGAATAGTTTTAGTTTTGATAAAGGTACCCATTCCAACTGGGACTAAATTTTCAGAATCAGGATTTGCTTTAATTTCCTGAATTGATTTTATTGCAGAATCAGCATCACGCATTATATTTTTTATAGAATTCTCTTTTTGTGACATTTCCGCATACATATTTTCAAGCATTTGCATTTGTTGCAACATTTGTTGGGCTTGTTCTTCGCTCATGAATTTGAATTGTATATACTGTATAAAAATTAGAGTTTTTGAAATAAAAGAAAAAAGAAAAGAGTATTACTTTGCTTTTGAGAATCGATCGTTTACTTCATCCCAGTTGATGACATTCCACCAAGCAGCTATGTAATCAGGTCTTTTGTTTTGATACTTGAGATAGTATGCATGTTCCCAAACATCTAATCCTAATAGAGGAACTAAACCCTCAGTTCGTGGACTAGTTTGGTTTGACATTGCCTTGTATTCGACTTTACCAGAGTTTGGATTGTATACAAGCCAACCCCATCCGCTTCCTTGAATTGGAGCTGTTTTGCTAGAGAATAATTCTTTAAACTCTGCAAAAGATCCAAAGGAATCATTGATGGCATCAGCAATTGCGCCAGTTGGTTCACCGCCACCGTTTTGTTTCATACTGTTCCAAAACAGTTTATGGTTATCGTATCCTCCACCATTAAAGTTAATGGCACCCTTAACATCGTCAGGGACTTGATTGATGTTTGACAAAATTTCTTCAATGTCCTTTTCCTGTAATTCAGGACTAAGTTTTTCTAATGCACCATTCATACCGTCAGTATATTTTTGGTGATGTTTTGAATGGTGAATTTCCATTGTTTGTGCATCAATGTGAGGCTCTAGTGCATCATATGCATAAGGCATCTCAGGAAGTGTATATTTTCCCATATTGGTGGATAATATGGAAGTAATTTATTGCTTTTCTAAAGGAATTATTACCAATTAGAATTTACATCACGTATGAGAAATTTTTTATTTTTCACATTGTTAATAGGAGGATTGTTTTCATTTGTAATTACAAATTTTGTTACTTTAGATGAAAATTATGAATTATTGTTAGATAATAGTGGACCATACATAGGTGCAGAATTTCCAAAACAATTGGGTTTTACAGGTAATGGAATAAAAATTGGTGTAATTGATACAGGAATTAATCTTAGTCATCCTGATTTTTTTAATCAAGACGGAACATCTAGATTTTTGAAAGGATATGATTTTGTGGATAATGATACATTTCCACAAGACACGAATGGACATGGAACACAAGTGACAGGAATTATTGCAGCTGATGGCCAACTCAAAGGCATTGCACCCATGGCAGAAATTTTTTCATATAGAGTTTCATCAGATGGAGAATCAGTTCCATCTAATTTGATTATCAAAGCTATCAATCAAGCAGTGGAAGATAAAGTCGACATCATAAACATCAGTCTTGGAGTAAATATGACTCACAATAAAATTGATGAGGCAGTAAATAATGCAATAAATCAAGGAATAGTGGTTGTAGCTGCTGCAGGAAATAGTGGACCAGATAAAAGTACTATCGGGAGTCCAGCAAGAAATCCCAATGCAATCACAGTAGGAGCCACCTATAATAATCAGGATTCAAGCATGGTTTCAACATTAGAAGTTGGAGAAACACAATTCCAAGTACTACCAATGCTAGGAACAGATACAATTTCAGATCCAATATCAACAGATATTGTATTTGGTAAATATAGTAGAGAGAATGATTTTGAAGACATAGATGTCAAAGGGAAAATAGTTTTGGCAGAAAGAGGAGGAGAATCTTCAGATGAAATTGTTTTTTTCTCAGATAAAGAAATTTTTGCATCAAAGAATGGTGCAAAAGGATTAATCGTTTACAATAATCAACCAGGCATATTCTTTGGAGAATTAATTCACGAATATGTTAGTGAAGATTACTATCCATCAATTCCCACAGTTTCAATGGCAAGAGAGGAAGGATTGAAATTAAAAAAAATTCTTGAAAGTGAAACAACAGGTACACTTAACATATTTAATCATCCAGATTTTATTGCAACATTTAGTTCAAGAGGACCAGTTTCTGAATTTTATCAAAAACCAGATTTAGTTGCACCGGGAGTCTTTGTAAATACAACATCATTAAAAAATTTCTATAACATTACAAGTGGAACAAGTTATGCGGCACCACATGTTTCAGGTGCAATTGCATTATTGCTAGAGAAAAATCCAAATTTAACACCTCATGAGATTAAATCCATACTAGTCACAACTTCAGATGTTATTACAGACCAATATAAAAAAGAATTTGAATTTGATGCAGGAGGAGCAGGAAGGATTGATTTGGAAAAAGCATTTAATTCAAAATTAATTTTTAATCCACCAAAGTTAATTTTTAATTTATCAGAACATAAAACCTCTGAAGAACACGAAATTAAGATTAATTCATTAGATGGAATTATCGATATTCAAAAAGTAGAGTTTTCAGATACAGATAATGTTGAATTTAATTATGAAATTAAAGATGAAATATTATCTATAACTTCAAAATTAATTAAAAACGAACCAGGTAATTTTGAGACAAGAACATTCATTACCAATAGTGACATTGTGTATCAAATTCCAATAATGGTTAGAGTCAATGAAGCCTCAATAGTTGTTTTAGAGACTGAAAATGAATTATCTTTTCAAGTGAAACAACCATTGGATTGGGAATATGCTAAGATAGCAATTACCAATAGTGAAACGTTTGAAGAACGTAGTATCTCAATAACGCCAAAAAAATTTGAGAGTTTGAAACTATACGATGCAGGAAAGTATTGGATTGAGGTAAATGTAAAGACTGATGAAAATACATTTGACGTCTATGAAGTTTATGAAATTAAAAAAGATATGAGTGATCAAAAACCAATTGTTGAAAATTCAGAATTGCCCGAAAGAGCATTGATAATTTTAGGAATTATTTTTAGTATTGTTATAGTTGTGGGATTAAAATTTAGAAAGAATTACTGAAATTGAGGTCCGGCAGCTCTTATTTCAGGAGAAACATCTTTGAATTTTGTAAAGTTTTCACCAAACATTTGTGCTAATTTCTTTGCAGACAAATCATAGGAATCCTTGTCAATCCATGTATTTTTTGGATCCAATACATCAGAAGGTACTCCAGGACATTCAGTAGGAACGTCAAGATTGAAGGTATCATCGTGTCTGAATTTTATTAAATCAAATTTTCCTGTTAATGCTGCAGTTACCATTGCACGACTATATTTTATGCTAATTCTTTTTCCAACACCATATGGACCTCCAGACCATCCAGTGTTAATTAGATAAACAACAGTATTATGTTCAAGAATTTTTTCTCCCAACATTTTTGCATATACAGATGCAGGACGAGGCATGAATGGAGAACCAAAACATGCAGAGAATGTTGCTTTTGGTTCTTTAATTCCACGTTCAGTGCCAGCAAGTTTACTTGTGTAACCTGACATGAAATGAAACATTGCACTTTCTTTTGTTAATTTTGAAACAGGTGGTAATACACCCAATGCATCAGCAGTTAAAAATACTATAACTTTAGGATGACCACCTACACTTGGAATGACAGCTCCTGGAATGTAATCTAAAGGATATGCTGCACGAGTGTTTTCAGTTAGACTACCATCATCAAAGTCTGGTTTCAGAGTATCTTTGTTTACTATAACATTTTCAAGAACTGCTCCAGATTTTATAGCATTCCATATTTGTGGTTCTGCTTCTTCGTTAAGATTAATACATTTTGCATAACAACCACCTTCAAAATTAAAAACTCCACTTTGAGACCAACCATGTTCATCATCACCAATTAACATACGTTCAGGATCTGCAGATAAACTAGTTTTTCCAGTACCAGATAAACCAAAGAATAGTGCTGTATCACCATCTTTACCAATATTTGCAGAACAATGCATTGGAAAAACATCTTTTTTTGGCATCAAATAATTCATTACGGCAAACATAGATTTTTTCATTTCTCCAGCATAATTTGTTCCACCAATCAATACAATTCGTTTTGAGAGATTAATCAAAATGAAAACATTTGTTCTAGTGCCATCAATTTCTGGAATTGTTTCAAAATCGTTTAAGCATAAAATTGTAAAGTCTGGTTCATGAGAGTTTAATTCTTCATTTGATGGTCTAACAAACAATTGTCTACAAAATAGATTTTGCCATGCATGATCATTGATTACACGAATTGCCAATCTATTTTCTTTATCAGCACCTACAAATCCATCAAAAACATAAAGATCTTTTCCTTCTGCATGTTTTTTCATTTTTTCAAAGACAGAATTGAATTTTTCGGTTGGGAATTGCCTGTTAACATCACCCCAGTCAATTGTTTCATGAGTTTCATCATCATAGATTACATAACGATCTTGAGGAGAACGACCAGTGTACTTTCCAGTTTTTACAGACAACGAACCAGTAGAGGTTAACATTCCTTCATTTGTTTCAAGTGATTGTTCAACAAGTTTTTCGACAGTTAAATTTCGATGTATTGAATGTGGTGTTACTCCAAATTGTACCAATTGATCATGTACTTTCGAACTTGTGTCAGACATATCAAAAATCGCCCTCAATACTATGTATAGTCAAGGATTTTTGGGAAAAATCGAATATTATTATCTCTTTCTCAGATCCAATAATTTGAAACTTAGATACGTATTTATGTTAAATTTCAAAGTTTAACTCTATGCCAATCAATAAAGAAAAACTTCAGGCAAGAGAACAAGCAAGAGTCAGTAGACCTGAGTTCATTCGTCCAGAGAGCTGGAGATATACTAGATTGGAAACTGGTTGGAGAAAACCAAAAGGAATGGACAATCATCAAAGAAAACAGAAAAGTCGTGGTCGTCCAGGATTAGTTAAAGTAGGATATGGTACACCAAAAATTGCTTACGGATTACATCCATCAGGTTATACAGATAATTTAGTGCATAATGCAGGAGATTTAGATAATCTTAATCCAAAGGAAGATGGGATTAGATTTGGACATAGCGTAGGGGCAAAAAAGAGAAGAGAAATTATGAAAATTGCAATAGAGAAAAAATTCAAAGTGTTTAACGCAAGAGTGAGTCAAAATGCCAGTTAATCTTAAATCAAAAAAGAGACTTGTCTCAAGAATTGTTGGTGTTGGTGTAAATCGTGTAAGATTTGATAATGATCACTTAGACGATGTTGCAGATGCAATTACGAGAGATGATATTAGAAGTTTGATTACTGCAAATACAATTACAATCAAATCCTTTACAGGTACATCTCATGGAAGAGCACAAGCAAAGCGAATTCAAAAAGCAAAAAGAGGTACAAAACAAGGTTCTAAAAAAGGAAGAAAAGGTGCACGAGTCGGTAAGAAAACAGTATACGTGAACAAAGTTCGTGCTTTAAGATATCTTCTCAAAGTATCAAAAGATCGTAAGGAGATTACAAATGAATCATTCAAAGCAATTTATAAAAAAATTGGTGGTAACACAATAAGAAATAAAGCACATCTAAGAACTGTAATTGCAGAAGAAATTACTACACAAAAATCTTAGAAACGGAATAGATTTTTTTTAAAGTCTGAAATTTTATAATCATTAATTTTTAATCCTTCTTTTGATAGCATATGCTTCTTTCTTTCAGAACCATATACATAACCACCAACAGTTCCATCAGATTTCACAACACGATGACATGGAACAATAACAGGGAATGGGTTTTTTTTCATTATTTGTCCTACGACTCTTTGCCCATTTTTTAGATTAATTGCTTTTGCAAGATCTCCGTATGTTGTTACACGACCTAGGGGAACTTCCAATAATTTTCGATAAATTTTTTCTTCTATTTTCAAATTTTTATAACCTCTAAATTCGTAGTTGATAAAAGATCAATTAGAGTTTGTTTATGTTTTCCCAAACTTTTCCAATCAAGTAAAGCTGCTTCTGCACCATAATTTTTGGTAATCAATTGTTCAAAGATATCAGGATTCAAAAACTCTAATGCATGTTTTGGCATCACAGTTCCTAAGGCATATTTACCAAAAAGTAATTCTTTTGTGAATTTTTCAGAATAATGTGTTCCACCAAAACAGACAGCAAAAGGATGTAAATTAGATGAACTCTCAAGTGTTTCCACCACCAACTGTGCTACAGATGAACAAAGAGTTTCATCATTCCATTGTAACTCAGCGGTTCCAATTTCAACAAAGATTGATGGTTTCTTAAGATGAGTAGGTCCATGATGCGTAGCTTCTATGGTTATTTGAAAATCTGAAAAAGATTCATGATGATCCCAGAGTTTTTGTAGATATTTTTTCTGCAAATTAGGATAAGGTATTGCTAATTCTTTTGAATTTCCACCAAATTTAGCTTCACTGAAGTTTCCAGTACTGTGACAAGTTAAAGCGAGAGTTCCAGATTCAGCTGCATGTTTTGATAGGAAAATAAATCCATCATAATCATATTTTTCATCTAACCAATCAGCAGAGATGGCAGGAGAATCAATTTCAATTAAATCAAATTTACTACCACGATACACATCTCCATCTTTATCCATTTTTTGAGAGATAAATTTAGCCATATTGTGACCCGCAGGGTCATTTTTGAAGGCAACCAGTAGATCCATGAATAAAAGATATATTGACACTTTATTATTTTTCTTTATAATTTGAATCCAAAACTCATGTTCAAGAATATAGTTAACACTATAAAATTAACGAAGAAATCCGACAAAGAGGTTTACAAACAGCACCTTAGATTAGTCTTGTTTGGCTTTGCCACGGTAGGACTATTAGGATTCGGTATTCAATTCATATTTGCAACAATTTCACCAGGAATGGTATTCAAATAGAGAGATAAAATGTCAGAAGTAACAAATTCCCACTTATTCGCACTTAGAACTACCGGAGGTCAAGAAAAGGTTGTTTTGAGACAACTTGAAGCAAAAATGAGAAGTGGCGAACTAGAAGTTCAATCAGTTCTCATTGTCGAAAATCTAAAAGGTTATGTTGTAATCGAAGCAAATGATCCTCAAGTCATGTTTATGGCAACACAAGGATTACGACATGTCAAAGGACAATTAAGAGGAGAATTGGAATTTAGTGAAATAGAAAGTTACCTTGTAAAGAAATCTACAGTTTCAGAATTAGCAGTTGATGGAACAGTAGAAGTTATTGGTGGACCATTCAAAGGAATGAAGGCCACAATTACAAGAGTTGATCATGATAAAGAAGAGGCTACAGTAATTTTGCTAGATGCACCATACCAATTACCAGTTACAGTAGATGCAAACTATCTAAAACCGATTGCATCATAGGAAGGAATAAATCATTAAAAAAGAGACAAATTTCAAATGGGCGACAAACAAACAATTTCAGCACAAGTAACAGGTGGAGAAGCTTCTGCAGGTCCACCACTAGGTCCAGCACTTGGTCCATTAGGAGTAAACATTATGGAAGTCATCAATAAGATTAATGAAAAAACAGGTGACTTCAAAGGAATGAAAGTTCCAGTTACAGTTAGTGTTGATACAGATACTAAAGAATGGGATATTGAAGTTGGAATTCCATCAGCTTCAGCACTTATACTAAAAGAAGCAAACATAACAAAAGGTTCAGGTACAGCAGGTACAGAATGGGTCGCAGATATCGGAATGGATGCAGTGGTTAAAGTTGCAAATGTAAAACTTGAGACATCATATGCATCAGAAATAAAATCAGTTGCAAAACAGATTATCGGAACATGTCAATGTTTAGGCATTAAAGTAGAGGGTAAGACACCAAAAGAAATTACTGTTGAAGTGAACGATGGTAAATGGGACCAAAAATTAGTTAACTAGAGAGATACATCGGGGATTTTTCAGTTCTTTCCAACTCAACAAATGTTTCAGTATTCTGAATTCCATCAATTTTTCCAATTTTATCAACTACAATACTGTGTAATTGTTCTAAATCTTCAGCTAAAGCACCAACCATCAAATCAAATCTTCCTGTAACCTCAATAATTCTATCAATTTCTGCAATTTTTAGAAGGTTTTCATGGATTTCTGTTTTAAATTTAGGATCTCTATTAATTCCAACGTATGCCTTAACTCCAAAACCTAGTTGGTTTTCATCAATATCTATAGTGAATTTCTTTATCATCTTCTTTTTTATCAGTCTCTTTATTCTACTGTACAAAACAGATGCATTGATGTTTAGTTTTTTTGCCAAAAATGGAATAGAGATACTTCCATCTTTTTTTAATTCAGATAATAATTTAAGATCTAAGTCATCAACTTTAGCCATTTCTTAAAATAAGTAAATTTTAGTAGTAAATGTAAGTTTTGGCAGAATAAGTCAAAATTTTACTAAAATTTAGAAAAAGATACATCAATTTTAGAAAAATGATGTAATCGTAAACAATTACTCTAAACGATAATAAGTGAGGGATTAAGGTTTTTGACATGGTAAACGAGTCTGAAATAGTTGCATTAATCCAAGAAGCAAAGAAAAGTGAAAAAGAACGTAAGTTTAAAGAATCACTTGAACTTTACATCACTCTAAAAGATATAGATGTGAAAAAAGGATTTGCATTCAACGAAGTAATTCAACTACCAAATCAAATGTCAAAACCAGCAGCAGTTTGCGTAATGGCTGAAGGTGACATGGGACTGAAAGCAAAAGATGCTAAAGCTGACGAAGTTTTAGATAACGATAGTGTCACTAAATTAGCAGAAGACAAAAGAGCTTCTAGAAAATTAATTAACAAATATGACTTCTTTTTAGCAGACACAAAACTAATGCCCGTAGTAGGTAAATCATTAGGACAACTTTTGGGACCTAGAGGCAAAATGCCAACACCAGTTCCATTTAATGCACCTATTGAATCATTTCTAAGTAGATTTAAAACTTCAATTAGAGTTAGAGTAAAAAATTCACTTTCAATCTCATGTAAAATAGGAGATACCACAATGGATGAACATCAAGTAGCTGCAAATGCAATGGCAGTGATTAACAATTTGAAAACTAAATTTCCAAATGGAGATAAGAATATTAGAAAATATATGATAAAAACAACAATGGGTAAAGCCGCAAAACTAGTACACAAGGTGACAAAGTAAAATGCATGAGAATAGAACCAGTTATCCAAAAAAGAAAACACAAATGTATCAACAACTACAAGAGCTTCCAAAAAAATATAGCGTAATGGCACTTGTTAGAATGGAAAAAGTTAGAGGTTCACAATTACTACCATTAAGAAAAAAACTTCAAGGTGAGGTTGAAGTTGTTAGTATTAAAGATAAAGTGGCAAAACTTGCTTTTGCTAAAGCTGGAGTTACCGGTATAGACAAATTATCTGAAAAGGTAACAGGTCAATGTGTTTTTATGTTTACTAATATGTCACCATTCAAACTTAACGTTCTATTAGGAAAAAACAAAGTTATGCTATTTGCTAGAGGAGGAGATACTGCAAGCATGGATGTTGTAATTCCACCAAAAAATACAGGAATTGCACCAGGACCAATGTTAACTGACTTTAAAGAAAACGGAATTGCTACAAAGATTGATCAAGGTACAATCTGGATTATGAAAGAAACAGTACCAGTAAAGAAAGGAGAACCGATATCTGAAAAACTTGCCGGACTTTTAACTAAACTAGACATTAAAGCAATCGAAGCAGGCATAGTTTTGAATGCTGCATTAGAAGAAGGTTTAGTCTATCAAGAAGAAGAGATGATCATTGATGTTGAGAAATTCAGAAATGATTTGGCTCAAGCACATCAACAAGCAATCTCACTCTCAATCGAAGCAGCATATATCACAGCAGATAACATTGAACAAATCTTGTCAAAAGCAGCACAATCTGCACGTTCTGTTTCAACTGAAGCAGGGTATCTAACTGAAGATACCAAAGAACAAGTATTACAAAAGGCTCATGGTCAAGCACAAGGCGTAGCCTCAAAGGCAAAAGATTACTCACCAGCATAAATTAACTGCTTTTTACTTTAGGTAAATTCCAATTATACTTCATTGCTATAATTCTAAGTCCAGTAGCCAATAACAATCCAGAAATTGTTCCAACGTAAACGTCATTTGTCAGAAATATTACTAGATAAAATACAGAAGCACCCAAAAAACTAGCAGATGCATACAATTCTTTTACAAATACTATAGGAGTTTGGCTAACAAAGACATCACGTAGTATTCCACCACCAATTGCTGTAAGCATGCCTGATAGAACAATAACAAGGAAATTCATTCCAAACATGTTATAGGCAAAAGTAGCGCCAATTACGGTAAAAACTCCCAACCCAATAGCGTCAAATTTTAAAAATACATTCCAATGTTTTTTCATTTTAGAGTGTAGAAGGAAAATAACGATTGCAGATACTACGGTGATTATCACATATGATGGGTCGATTAGAGAGTTAGGGAGAGATTTACCAAGGATTACATCACGTATTGTCCCACCTGCAACACCAGTTATTGTTGCAAGAATTATTATTCCAACAATGTCTGCTTTGTGTTCAATAGCCTTGAATGCACCAGTTACAGCAAATGCCATCGTACCAAATAGATCTAAAATGTAAATGAAAAATTCAATTGACAAAGTGGAATCTGCCAAGATAATTAGAATAAAAAATAGTTACTAATAACGTTAAGAAAGTTTTTGGCTTATTTTAGCCGAATAGAGAGGATAAACCTTCCATTGCTGCCTCTTCCTGTTTTTCACTTGGTGGCTCTGCTTTCTTTTCTTTCTTTTCGTCGCCACCTGCTGCTGCGTCTGCTGCTGGTGCTGCGGCTGCAACTGCTACAGGTGCTGCTTTGATAGCTTCTTCGATGTTAACATCAGCCAATGATGCTACAAGTGCTTTGACTTGTGCTTCGTTAACTTCTGCGCCAGTTGCTTTAACTACGCTTGCAACGTTTGCTTCGTTGACTTCTTTCTCTAGTTTGTGCAACATTAAGGCAGCGTAAACATATTCCATGGATAAAAAAGCCGTTAGGCATAATAAAAAGCTATCAAAAATTGTCTTTAGATCAGGATCTTTAGGCTTCGACAAACAGAATAGAGATTTTTCTTTAATTCCTTATCATATAGGTTCTCCATTTTCTGTTTTAGAATTCTTCTGGCATGTTCTTGTTCTGGGCCTTCTGGAAGAGATAGTACATTATTGATTAATTCAGATAATGATTCCCTTATCCAACCATCAAAAATGGTGAATACCTTTTTTGAGATGAATTCAACCTTATCAGAGCCGATATCCAAAACTTCTGTAAAATTTTCATATTCAATTCTATAAATTAATGCGAAAATACAATTTTCAGAGGTAGGATTAGTAAGAATCTCTTTTGAGCGTGGACCAGCTTTTCCTTGAGAAACTTTATTTTTTAATCCAATGGGATTTACAAAGAAACCATTTACACCAATTTTATTTCCGTCAACACCAGTAACGGTTCCAAATATGATATTGTTGTAATCACCATCGTCTTTTCTCGAGGTAAATACAAAATCTCCCTCTTTTACTTCACCCTTTTTTCTTCCGAACATAAAATGTTTCTACATTTTTCTATATTTAACGGTTGAATCGACAGTCCTTAATATCGGCACTAGGTCAAAAATTTAGTGAATAAAAAAGAGATTCTTGAGAAATTTTCAGCAGACCCTCAGAGATATTATAATGTTAATCTTTTTGAAGATCAAGGATTCGAACGAAAATCATGTAAAAAATGTAATAGATATTTCTGGACTTTAGATTCAGAAAGAGACAATTGCCCAGAATGTTCTGATGATATGTATTCATTCATCGGAGATCCACCGACATCAAAGAGATTTGACTATACACAATCATGGAAAGAAGTTGAATCATTTTTTGTCAAGAATAATCACACATCAATAAATCGTTATCCAGTTGTGTGTAGATGGCGAGATGATCTTTATTTTACAATTGCATCAATTGTTGATTTTCAAAGAGTAATGGGAAGTAAAGTTGTATTTGAGTTTCCTGCAAACCCACTTGTAGTTCCACAAACATGTTTAAGATTCAAAGATTTAGAAAATGTCGGAGTAACGGGTAGACACTTTTCATCATTTTGTATGATTGGTCAACATAGTATTCCAAATGATAAGGGTTATTGGAAAGATGAATGTGTCAATTTAGATTTTAATTTACTAACACAACAATTTGGAATTGATAAAAAAGAAATTACATTTGTAGAAGACGTTTGGGAAGGAGGAGGTTCTTTTGGTTCGTCATTAGAATATTTTGTTAGAGGTTTAGAACTTGGTAATGCAGTGTTTACAGAATTTCAAGGTGACCTTACAGATTACAAAACACTTGATCAAAGAATTATCGATATGGGTGCAGGTCTTGAAAGATTTGCATGGATTACAATGGGAACACCTACAGCATACGATTGCTGCTTTGGGCCAATCACAAAAAAATTAATTGAGCAAGCAGGAATAGACACAAACTCCTCAGTACTTACCCCATATTTCACCGAAATAGCAAAGAATTTGGAATTATACGAAGACTTGACACAAGTAAGGAAAAATGCCATCAAAACAACTGGATTAACAGATGAACAGATTAATCGTATTATTACTCCGCTAGAAGGAATTTACCTAATAATTGACCACATCAGAACACTAATCTTTGCAATTTCAGATGGAGCACTTCCTAGTAATGTTGGAGGAGGATACAATCTTCGAATAATGTTGAGAAGAATTGTTTCAACTATGGACAGGTTGAAGCTAAAATTTGATTTAGATGAGATAATCGACATACAGATAGATTATTTAAAAAATACATATCCAGAATTAGAAAAAACTAGAGAAGATGTAAAAGAGATAATATCAATTGAAACAGGAAGATATGATAGCTCAAAACAAAGAATGCAAAAAATTGTTAGTAAATTAAACAATGAACCAAAAGTTGAAGATTTGATAACGCTTTACGAATCAGATGGAGTCACACCAGAATATCTTAAAGAAATGAAGGTAATATCAGAGATTCCATCTTCATTTTATTCCAAACTTTCGGATTTACATCAATCAAAAAAACAAAAGGAACAAGTAAACTTACCATTAGAAGGAATTCCAGATACAGAACTACTATTCTATAATGAAGATCCAAGAGAGTTTGATGCAAAGGTTTTGAAATCATTTGAAAATTTTGTTGTTTTAGATAAAACAGCATTTTATGCAAGAGGAGGAGGTCAAGAACCAGATCATGGAAAAATTTCGGGTCAGGAGATAGTAGACATTACAAAACATGGAAACATTGTTGTTCATGAAATTAAAGGAGAAATTCCAAAAGAGGGAGACATAATTACTTGTATAGTAGATGCAAAAAGACGAGATGGAATTACAAAAAATCATACAAGTACACACATCATCAATACTTCAGCAAGAAGTGTTCTAGGTTCATGGGTATGGCAACATTCTGCATTCAAAGAAGAAGACCATGCAAGACTTGACATCACACATCATTCAGCATTAACTGATGAGGATGTAACAAAAATTGAAGACACAGCTAATTCCATTATTGAAAAAGCTATACCAGTGAAAATAGAAAATTTTGATCGTGGTACTGCAGAACAAAAATATGGATTTAGAATTTATCAGGGAGGAGTTGTGCCTGTTAAATCAGTTAGAATCGTGTCAATAGGCGATTTAGACATAGAAGCTTGTGGAGGAACACATGTAGCAAATACATTAGATATTGAACAGATTAAGATTACAAGAACAAAAAGAATTCAGGATGGAGTTGTAAGAATTGAATTTGTGTCAGGAGATGGTGCAAAGGAATTTGTGAAAAAGAAGGAACAAGATTCAGAAAATAAGGAGAAAGAAGAAAAGCTAAAAGAACAAGAAAAAGAAAAAAGATTAGAACAAAGACAAATTGCTAAAGAAAGAATACCAATTATAGCTAAATCACTATTAGAATGTAAACAAGGAACAACAACAATTGATGAAATTATAATTGAGATAGCAGAATCTGGAAAAGCTAATTTTTGTTATTCAGACAGTAATAATTACGATGATGTTTTTCATATTGGATTAGGAGAAGTGTTATGCAAATCTGATCCTAAGATGGTTTATTGTGGATTATTTGAACAAGGAGAGAAAATTAGAGTTATAGTTTATGCCGGAGATGAGATATCAAAAGAAAAGAGCGCAGGCGATATTGTAAAGAGTATTTCCCAGATTTTAGGCGGGGCAGGAGGAGGAAGTGCCAAATTTGCGCAAGGTGGAGGAACCGACAAATCAAAGAAAGAAGATGCAATTAAAAATGCGAAGTCCATGATTATCGAATAGGTAAACAAGATGGAAATAAACTGGAATCAACTAGATGTAAAGTGGAGAACCAAATGGCACGAAGCCAAAGACTTTGAAACCAATCCTAATGAAAAACCTAAAAAATTCATTACAGTTGCATACCCATATCCAAACTCACCTCAACACATAGGACACGGACGGACATACACACTAGCTGATGTCCATGCAAGATTTTATAGAATGAAAGGGTACAATGTATTATTTCCAATGGGATTTCATTACACTGGCACTCCGGTTCTTGGGATGGCAACAAGGATTGAAGCAGGAGAAAAAGAAATTCTGGATGGACTACGAAACATCTATCATGTTCCAGAAGATGTAATCAAAACATTTGTTGAACCAATTAAGATTGCAGACTATTTCCATGAAGAGATAAAGTCGGGAATGATCGAGATGGGCTATTCCATTGACTGGAGACGAGAATTTACAACAATAGTTCCAGGTTATCAGAAATTTATTGAATGGCAGATTACTACATTACGTGATAATGACAAAATTATTCAAGGTTCACATCCAGTAGGATGGTGTCAAGTTTGTCAAAATCCGGTATCACAACACGATACAATGGGAGATGTAGAACCAAAGATAAATGATGAAAACTATCTTGTAAAATTTAAACTAGATGAATATGTATTTCCAATTACAACGTTAAGACCTGAAACACTTTTTGGCATTACAAATCTCTGGGTAAATCCAAATACCATATACAAAAAAATTAAGGCAGACAACGAGAAATGGATTGTTTCACAAGAATGTGCGGAAAAATTGAAATTCTTTGGAAAAGAGATTACAATTGAAGGAGACATCAAAGGAACAGAAATTATAGGTAAATTTGCAAAAACACCACATACAGAACAAGAAATTCCAATTTTTGAAGCAGAGTTTGTTGAATCAGGAATGGGAACTGGTTTAGTAATGTCAGTGCCAGCACATGCACCTAAAGACTATCAAGCATTGATGGATTTGAAATCAAAAAATCATGAATTAGCATCTAAAATTGAACCAATACCAATCATAATAACAGAAGGGTATGGTGAAATTCCTGCAAAAGATGTGTGTGAAAGATTAGGAGTTACTGATCAAGTAGATGAAAAATTAGAAGAAGCAACAGAAGAATTGTATCTTAAAGAATTTGTTAATGGAAAATTAAATGAAAAATGTGGAGATTTTGTTAATGAGAAGGTAGAATTTGGACGAAACAAAGTTAGGGATTGGTTAAAAGACAAAAATCAACTAGAGTCATTTCCAACTTTACAAAATGCCCCAATTCAATGCCGCTGTGGATGTGAATGTGTTGTCAAAGTTTTGAATAATCAATGGTTTCTCAATTATGGTGATGAAGAATGGAAAAAGCTGGCAAGAAACTGTCTCGATGGCATGAATATTCTTCCAAACAAGATTAAAACAGAATTTCATGATGTAATTAATTGGCTACATGAGCGAGCATGTGCAAGACAACGAGGACTTGGAACAAAACTTCCATGGGATAAGGACTGGATTGTTGAATCATTGTCAGATAGTGTAATTTACATGGCATATTATACCATATCACGATTTGTAAATGATGGAACAGTGAAACCTGAGAATCTTACAAAAGAATTCTTTGACTATCTTTTCTTAGATAAAGGAGATTTAGGAATAGTAGCAAGTTCAGCAAATCTTTCAGAAGATGTAATTAATATAATGAAAAAAGAGTTTCAATATTTTTATCCAGTAGATGCAAGACATTCTGGACGAGATTTGGTACAGAATCACTTGTCCTTTTTTGTTTTGAATCATGCTGCCATATTTGAAGAAAAATTGTGGCCAAAGGAAATCGTTGTTAATGGTTCTGTCATGATGGATGGCGCTAAGATGTCTAAGAGTATGGGAAATATCATTCCACTTCGTACAGCAATACGAGATCATGGTGCAGACCCAATTAGATTAGCAATAATTTCATCAGCTGAGCTACTCCAAGATGCTGACTTTAATATGGAATCAGTTTCAGGTATCAAAAGCAAGTTGGAGTCACTATTAGACGAATGCTCCACACTAAAAAAAGACGAAATTGGCGATTTACAAACAGAAGACAAGTGGATTTTATCTAAAACTCAAAGTAAAATTGAAGAAGTTACAGAAGCTGTAGAAAAAATGAGGTTGAGAGAAGCATTACATGATATTTTATTTACATTTGAGAGTGATTTGAGTTGGTATCAAAAAAGAATTCAAGCTAAAGAAAGAGATAATGTTTCAGGTATTTTACATCAGATTAACTCAGTCAGAGTTGCAATGCTTTCCCCATTTGCACCACATGTAGCAGAAGAGATGTGGGAAAAATTAGGAAATGTAGAACCAGTATCAAAATCATCTTGGCCAGAATATTCTTCAGATAAAGTTGATGCAAGTATAATTCAATCTGAAGAATTATTAAAATCAACTATTGAAGATATTGCAAATATTCTTAAGGTTACAAAAATTAATCCACAAAAAATTGTAATATATGCGAATTCAGATAGTATGAAATCAAAAATTTATCGAAAAATTTTGAGTGTGATGGTAGGGGGTCAAAACAATATGGGAGTTGTGATGAAAGAATTAATTGCAGATCCTGAAACTACAGATGCTAAAAAGATGCCAGACTATGTTCAAAAAGTGATCAAGGATTTACATTCAGAATCTGAATCAATCAAAAAGATGAAACTTGAATCAGAGTCATTTAATGAAAAAGAATTTCTGTTGTCAGAATTATCTAGTATTGGAAAAAAAGAGTTTGGAGTAGAAATTCAAGTGTACTCCGAATCAGATAATGATGTTTATGATCCTAAAGGAAAAGCAAGACATGCAAGACCATACAAACCAGCAATTTTGATTGAATAAAACTGGAATTGTATTTATTAGGTTAAGCATTAATCAGATTAAATGAAAATTGCGGTTATGGGAATGGGCGTTGCAGGAAGTTATCTCATGGCTAGATTAAAAAATTCTGAACACGAAGTTACCGGATATGAGAGAATGCCTCTAGAAAGACATGATTCTATTTGCGCATGGGGTACAATAAAAGAAGAATTAACTAATTTTTGTAAAAAAACCGGTAGAAATTTTGATGATTTCTTAATTCATGATGGAAAAGAAATGCATGTAAAAATGAATGATGATGTAAAATTTGATATTGGTTTGAAGGGACTTTGTACTTACAATAAACTTGGATTGATACAGGATTTCATAAAAGATTGTAATGTAATTTATGGTAAGTCTCCTAGACTAGAGGAGATTGAAAACGAGTATGACATGATAGTTGATTGTACAGGATTTAACAGGAGTTACCTACCAAAGATGGAACAGGATTTCTATTTACCAACGTATGAGTATAAAGTGGAATATGAAAATGGTGTACCATATGACGATTTTTACATAGAACCATTCCCAGGTATGTCAGGATATTTCTGGTATTTTCCATTAGGGGAAAAATATGCACATATTGGAGCAGGGGATTATAATAAAAAACACATCAAAGCAACAGATGAATTTCTTGAAAAACATGGTGGAAAAGTTATCGCAACTAAAGGACGTCCAATTAGATTAGCAACACCAGACAGGTGTAAGCCATACTATTCTGGAAAAGTTGTGGGTGTTGGAGAATCAATTGGAACAGTTTATGCATTGTTAGGTGAAGGAATTATTCCATCTATGCAATGCGTAGAGATTTTCTTAAAAAATATGAATGATTTCAAAGCATATGAAAAAGCAATTGAAAAACACTATAGTGTTTATGCCAAAGTGTTTAATTTTGTAAGAGCAAAAATTCATAACGATTTTAGTTTCTTGAAAGCATTACCAGATTTTATAGCAATATTCAGATATATGAAAAAGAATGAAGATAGATTTGGCATGCATATTAAAATTGCAGATTTGTTGAAAGTAGCAAAAGCCTAAGACATACTAAGAGAACCGAATCCTTCTTTTAAAGTTCGGCTCGATTTCATATTGTAATCATAAATTGTCGTAGAATAATCATCTAAAACTTCTTTCATTGAATCAAGTGATTCAGAAAGATAGAATCCAGGACAATCTCCAGTAAATTGGAATGTTGCATGAACACGTGCACGTCCTTTTTCATTTTGTGCCCATGTTGAAAATGGATACATGTAGCAAACACCTGGGCGTGTAGGATGAATTCCACATCCACCTTCGCCATCTAAAAATCTACAGGAGATATGTGTACCATCATCAGATTCAGTTTCATCTGTTTTTCTTTTTAGACTAACATTTGTCATTACAGAGAATCCACCAGATGGAGTAGGCTCATCATGAGTTGCAACTAAAGTTTCATTTTTTACAAACTCAGATGTTTTTTTGTATTTCAAACCATGACCAATTTGAATTAGATCATCAGAGGTTAGAGGTAAACGTCCTTGTCGATCACAACAATTATGACAATCAGGCCAATAACATTTCCATAAAATATATTTTTTTTCTTTTGGCAGATATGGAATATGAAATACAACATCTTTTACGGTCAATGAGAAATCTGTAACATCAGTGTATTTTCCTAGAACAAAATCATGTAAGATTGGATCAACATCCCAATCTTTTTCAAGTAAGTCTAGAGACTCTTGAATTTCTTTTTGAGACATTATTTCTTATATTCATAAAGTTTGATATTATAATGTTGAGTGAAAAAGGCAAATATGCGTCAGCAACCGAGAATAGAAGATTTGTTTGGAAAGAAATTGTGTGGCCACTCATTATACAAGTAAACAATGCCGAATTTACGTTATTACAATATCAAAAAAAACGTGATGAGATATCTACAAAATATGGAATTTCAGTAAATGCATTGTCAAGAGGATTAGCATCATTGATTCAAAGAGGGTTACTTTACAAAGAAAAACAATCATACTTTATTCATTTTAGATTAATTCCATACATGCGATTAAAAGCAGAAGTTGATTATGGAACCGCTTTACATGAGATAAAGATCAGATAATTTCTACAATAATGAATATATTCAAACATTTTATAATTTTCCATATAGCCCGGTAGTGTAGCGGCAAGCATAGGGGCCCCTGGAGCCTTTGACCTCGGTTCGAGTCCGGGCCGGGCTACTGTAATCATTTTTATAAAAAATAATGTACTTTAGAACTCAGAGACTAGTAAAAATTAGTTTATTATCTAGAAGCTTGTGCAACTCGTTCTAATTCATTCTTCTTTTTTACAGAAGGAGCAGCAGGGTCGTTGTTTGCAGCTAATATCAAATGTTCTGCAATATATTCTTCAATTGGTTTTGGGTTTGAGAAAGTTGCTTCTTTAATTGCATCTGCAATGAATCTTAATGCCAAATCAACACGACGAATTGGAGCAACATCAACTGAAACATGATAAACAGTTCCACCGTAAACAATTCTAGTTGTATCCTCATTTGGTGCAGAATTTTCAACCGCACGAACTAGTATCTCCACAGGGTTTTGACCAGTTTTTAGGTTGATTATTTCAAATGCTAATTTGATTATGTTTAGTGAATGTTGTTTTTTACCACCTTGTCTTCCAGTATTTTTTGCATATTTTTTACCAAAATGCATTAGTTTGTTTGCTAATCGTTCTACAATGTGTACATCACCCTTATTGAATCTCTTCAATGCTGAACGACCATAGTCAATTGGATAGATTAATGGTTTTAATGAAATTGCAGAAAGTGTTTTGTCACCGACTACGTGCGTTTGTAAACCTAAATCTTTAATCTCAATTTCAGATGTATCCCACTTTCTAAATAGAAGTAATTTTTTTTCAGCCATATCTCTATCTTCTTGGTTTTTCCTTCTTTCCTTCTACTAATTGACGTAATGATGTATTGTTAACTTTGAAAACTTTGAATCTTACACCAGGAATATCTCCCATTGCACCACCTTGAGTTGCGCCCATACCTTCAACATGTACTTCATCGTGTTCATCAATGTAATTCATTGCACCGTCACGTGGAAGAAATGCAGTGATTGATTTTCCATTTTTAATTAATTGTACTCTAACACATTTTCTTACAGCAGAGTTTGGTTGTTTTGCTTCAATACCTACTTTTTCTAAAACAATTCCTTTTGCTTGTGGAGCACCTGCAAATGGGTTTGATTTTCTATCTAATCCTAATTCTCTTCGTTTGTAAGTTGAGATAGCCCAACGTTGTTGTTTCTTCTTATTACGAAGATCTCGTCCTGCAAATAGTCCTAAAGGTGATTTTGCCATTATTACCACTCGAAAGCTTGTTCCTTGCTATTAATCATTACATAGGTAATGTTGAAATATCGTCTAGCAAGTATTCTAGCCTTTTCAGCATTACGACCTTCTCGTCCTACTACGACTCCTTTCTTTGCACCGTCAACTTCCACATTAGCTTGGAATGAACCATCGAGTCTTTCAGAGATTTTAATATCAGTGATATATTTTTCATTTAAAATATTTTTTAAAAGTTTGATTGGGTCTTCATTATATTCTACAAGTTCAACTGCTCTATCAATTTTATTTTGAAGGGATTTAATGTGTGCCCCACCTTTACCAATTGCCAGACCCATTTTACCTTCATTTACAACAAAGATAATTCTATCACGTTTTTCATCTTCAATACAATCGCGTGCAGTTGCTTTGGTGATATTTTGGAATAATGACATTAACTTCATTTGATCAGTTGTTAGTTTGATTTCTTGTGTCATAGTCATTCTAATTATTCAAAAAAATTTTCAGTCTCATTTAAACCTTGATTGGTTTTTGATTTTGGATAAGTTTTTAACAACATCATTGTGATTCTGTTTCTTTTTGTAGTGTTTTGATATCAGCATCAGCGATGTTGGTTAGAGAAATGGCTGAAACTCTAAATTGTAGTCCACAGAGTTTTCCAAGGTTAACAGAGGTGTCATCGTACGAAATTGTTGAAACATTTGATTTTTTTGCGTCATCTTCTATTTTTTCACTGATATGACTTGGTACAGATTTTGAAAGAAGTACAAGTTTGGATTTTGAAATACTACCAGAGACTTGTTTTGTACCAATAATGTATGCATCTTCTTTGATTGCATCTTTGAGTGTCTTTTCAAGTTGTTTTTTTATCATGTTGCTTGTACGAACAACTCAATTTTAGCGACTTATAGATTTATTGTTGTTAATACCCACGACTATTACGATCTGGCTTATCCACATTTGGATTTCTAAAGCCATGTTTTTCCATCATATGATTCAAAAATCGTATATCGTTATCAAATTTTTCACCACATACAG
Source organism: Candidatus Nitrosopelagicus sp. (assembly GCA_028344155.1). Taxonomy (GTDB): domain Archaea; phylum Thermoproteota; class Nitrososphaeria; order Nitrososphaerales; family Nitrosopumilaceae; genus Nitrosopelagicus. Next base: position 6,249 of record JAOMAI010000011.1, on the reverse strand, counting down.
TACAATTTGCCATATTTTGATAAAATATGGCAGTAACTTATAGTTAATTGAATTAAAAAGATGCCAGCACTGTTGCTTCCCAACGGCTCTCGCATGTCAGTAACACAGCAGCGACATTTGGTTTGACTTCCAAGTTCGGAATGGGATTGGGTCGCACCCAAACGCTATGGCCGGCTTAACATTTCAACAAATTATCTTTCATAATAACCTAACTAAAAAATCATGAACAGATTTTTTGAAGATATATTATTCATAGAAGTATAAATTAAACCGACAGCGAATAACGTTATGACACATCGTGTTGCCGTATTAGACAATGAATTATGCCAGCCCAAAAAATGTGGCTTAGAATGTATCAAATATTGTCCGGTGAATAAATCAGGTGCAGATTGTATTGTTCTCAATGAAGAGACCCAAAAGGCAAGAATAGATGAAGACATCTGTAATGGTTGTGGAATTTGTGTTAAAGTTTGTCCATTTGATGCAATTACAATTGTGAATTTAGCTAGTGAATTGAAAACAGATAAAATTCACCAGTATGGAATGAATTCTTTTAGACTATACAAACTTCCAACTCCAAAGAAAGGAGAGGTTATAGGATTACTGGGAAGAAATGGAATGGGAAAAAGTACTGTAGTCAACATTCTTTCAGGCGTTTTGAAACCAAATCTTGGAAATTACGAACAACCACCAGAGTGGGATGACATTTTAAAATATTACAAGGGTACTGAATTAAAAGCTCATTTTGAAAAAATAAAAAATGGAGAGATCAAAGCATCGATTAAACCACAACAGGTTCACACCATTGCTGATGCATTTGATGGAACAGGAAAAGAACTCTTAGACAAATTTGATCAAAGAGGAGTTTCTCGAGAACTGGTTAGACAGTTAGGATTAGAAAATTCTTTAGAGCAAAATCTCAAGGAACTTAGTGGAGGAGAGCTTCAAAGATTATCTGTTGCAACTGCAGCATCAAGAGATTCAGACTTTTACTTTTTTGATGAACCGTCATCATACAACGATGTATTTCAAAGAACAGGTGTCGCAAGAGTAATTCATAAACTCGCTGAAGAAGGAAAAAGCGTAATGGTGGTAGAACACGATTTAACATTACTAGACTATCTTAGTGACTACATCGAGGTATTGTATGGCGTACCTGCAGCATATGGGATTGTTTCAACGGTACTATCAACCAAAGTTGGAATTAATGTATTTCTGGATGGTTATTTGCCAGCAGAAAATGTTAGATTTAGAGATAAAAAATTCACTTTTGACGCATCAACATCAGGAGATGAAATACTAGAAAGTGATACAATAGTTTCATATCCAAAATTAGAGAAAAGATATGATTCGTTTTCAGTTACAATTGAACCAGGAACCGTAAGGAAAGGAGAACTACTTGGAATAATGGGAGCTAACGCATTAGGAAAAACAACAATGATGAAGATGATTGCAGGAGTTGAAAAACCAACTGAAGGTTCAGTTGATAAAAAAATCAATATCTCATACAAACCACAATATCTTTCAAATGATATTGATATTGAAGTAATTGCAGTTTTAGAAAAATCAAACGGTTCCACAATCGAAGGAAGTGCAGAAGAAGAACAGATTTTGGACCCACTAAAATTAAAAAAATTGTACAACAAATCAGTGAAGAATTTGTCAGGAGGAGAACTTCAAAAGGTCGCAATTGCATCCTGTTTATTACAGAAAGCAGATTTGTATGCGCTGGATGAACCATCAGCATTTTTAGATGTAGAGGATAGAATCGCAGTTGCCAAATTTTTACAGAAATTTGTTCGTTCATTTGGAAAATCTGCGATAATCATAGACCATGATTTACAATTGATGGACTTGGTCTCAGATTCCATGGTAATCTTTGAAGGAACATCAAGTGTAGCAGGAGTTGCTACATCTCCAATGCCAAAAAAAGATGCCATGAATAGATTCCTAGAATCACTTGACATTTCTTTTAGAAGAGATGAAAAAACAAGTAGACATCGTGTAAATAAAGAAGCGAGTAGATTAGATAAAGAACAAAAATCAACAGGCAATTATTATTTTAGAAAATGACCAAGATGCTAAAGAGAGTATTACAAGATGTTCTCTCCCAAGAAGAAAATGAACAATTGATTTCTGCATTTGATCAAATTGGAGATATCATAATAGTGAGAATTCCAGATTCATTAGTTCTAAAAAAACAGATCATTGGAAAAACACTATTAGAACAAGTTAGTACCGCAAATTCTGTTTTTTATCAGTCATCACCTGTAGAAGGTGATTTTAGAACTAGAAAATTGGAAGTAATTGCAGGAGAGAATAAAACTCAAACAGAATACAAAGAGAATGGATGTAGATTCATAGTAGATGTAGAAAAAGCATTCTTCTCACCACGACTATCAACAGAAAGAGAACGAATTGCAGGACTAGTAAAACATGGAGAAGTGATAATCAATATGTTTGGCGGTGTAGGGATGTTTTCCTTACTTGCCGCAAAAAATACTGCATGCACGGTATACAACATTGATCTAAATCCTGTTGCAGCAAAGCTGTGTAAAGAAAATGTTCAAATTAACAAACTCAAAGGAGAAGTAATTTCTTTAAACGGAGATGCGACAGAAGTGATTAATGAACAATTAGTTGGAAAAGCAGATAGAGTTTTGATGTTGTTACCTGAACGTTCTGATGAGTTTTTAGATTCAGCATTAAATGGACTAAAAAATAAAGGAATAATTCATTATTACTCTCACATGCATGCTGATAAAAAACAAGATGCAGGAAAATTATCGGAAGAACATTTCATGAGCATAAACAAAACAAATGCAAAAATAATAACTTCACGAAATGTTAGACCTGTAGGACCAAGATTTTATCAAACCGTAGTAGATGTGAAAATTTCTAAAAATTAATCATCTTCAATTAACGAAGAAGGTTTTGCAGATGTTGTAGCCATTTGATAACCAATCCAAGAAACTATTCCTAAAACGCCGCCTACAACCATCAATATTGTCAATTGTAAAACAATTGGACTCCATTCAGAAAGCATCAAAAGATATGCGTATACAAAAAATGCTGCTATGCAAGATACAAAGATGAAAACACCCATGAATTTTCGTCGCGACATGTCGATTCGATCAAAAACTGTAATTTAATTGAACTCAATAGCCATCATATAGGCATCTTCACCATCACGATAATACGTTTTGAGTCTTTGTTTGATATCCATACCCAAATCTTGGTATAATTTTACAGCCTCGGTATTGCTACAACGAACTTCAAGATACATTTCATCACATTGTTTTTCTTTGACTCCCTTGAACGCTTCATTGACAAGAACTTTTCCATATCCATTTCCACGTTGTTCTTCTAATACTGCAACAGATACAACGTGACCTTTTTTTACAAATCCAAGTTTTTTAAAGTTAGAAAATCCAAATTCAGTCTTACACATGATATATCCAATATATTGACCACCTTTTTCAGCAATCAGAAACGCTTCTGGCGCTTCTGCTAAGAGACTTTCATAAAAATAATCAGAATAGTGTTCAGGTAATGTTTTCATATTAATTTCCATTACACCAATAAGATCACTAGGCTCACAACGTCTGAATATGGCTCCATTATGTTCACGAAGGATTACCTGCATAGTAGTACACAAAATTTATCATATTTAATTTGATACTGGAAAAACAATTATGCTCTGATAATACACGATCTTTATGATAGAACCTACACAGGAATTTATTAAAAAAGTTGTAGAGAATCATTTCGATGTTTCTGATATAGAAATAGGTCTAGTAAAGATGCAATTTTATTTTGAGGATCAAGATTTCAAAGAAAAGTTTGTTCGGCTGACACAAGAATTAGAGACTAATAATTTACTATGTACGCTTGAAAAAGAGGGATACAGACACATGGTAGTTGTATCAAAATTACCTAAAACAAAAAAGAGAAAATGGTTATCAAAATCATGGACACCAAGAATAATGTTTGCTGCAACTGTTGCAATGGTGTTAATTGATGGATTTTACAGAACTGCAATGCTTAACTCATTTCCACTCATCAAACCAATTGGCGACCCACTTGGAGTTGCAGTAGTATACGCGTGGGCATTGTTAGGTATCTTAGGAGTTCATGAAGCGGGACATTTGTTTGCTGCAAAGTGGCATAAGATAAAGACAACATGGCCATACTTTATTCCAGGCATACCAATTGTAGGAATACCAACATTTGGTGCATTCATTCAATCAAGAAGTCTTACAGTAAATAGAGATATTTTATTTGATATTGCAGTAGCCGGTCCGATTGCAGGATTAGTGGTTGCAGTGGTTGTTGTAATTTTTGGTGCATGGACATCACCGGTAATTGACAGTCAGATAGCAGAAGACCTGATGATGGGTTCGACACTATTTCCTATGAATGAAAATTTGATCATGAAAGGTGCACTTGCGTTATTTGACAAGGATGGAGATGATGTTGAAGTCATAATGTCTCCAATAATGTTTGCAGCATGGCTTGGATTTTTAATTACATTTTTGAATTTACTACCGGCGTGGCAGTTAGATGGAGGTCACATGTCAAGAGTAATTTTAGGACGAAAATGGCACAAGTATGCAACATATGCAAGTCTAGGAGTTTTAGCATTACTGAATTATTGGATGATGGCAATTTTCATCTTAATTTTAAGTTCAAGAAGTAAAGATGCACAACCGTTAGATGACATATCGCCACTGTCAAAGAATAGAAAAATTGTGTACATCGGAGTTATTGTTTTAGCGGTTTTGTGTGCACCGCTACCAGCATCAATTTTCCCGTAGTAAAGTACGTGCACCATCTTCAATGACCTGCACTTTTTGTCGTGGACCATGATTTTTCAAAATATAGTCCATCGATTTTTTAATTCCATCCACAGGAATCATTCCAAGTTTTTTGATGTATAGTTCAGGTAAGATTGATGTTATAGCAATCTGAGCATTTTTCTGAATTTCTGATAAGAATAGCAAATTTTCCATTCCATCTTCATATTTTGATGCGTTTTTGATCTTTTCAGGTGTAATTCGACCATCAATTAATTTTTGAAACGTTTCTGAACCCAATCCAGCCATACATTCAGCTACCAGTATGATTAATCCTTGATTTTTAATAGATGTGTGAAAATTCCATACAGAATTTAATGAAGAAGATAATGTTTGATTGCTTGCATCCCTTCCTGTACTAATTATCATTGTACGGAACTTTTCTTCAAAGGTTGCAGTAGATTTTAGAAGAGTTTGCGATATGGATGATGTTTTTGATGGATGTCCAACCTGTAAACCTGAAATTCCCTTTTTGTTTCCTGTAATCTCTATACATGAGACCTCAAATCCATCTGTAAACTTTTTTGCATCACCAAGTGATGGAGAATCGGTACCAGGTGTTGGTAAATTTCCTGAACGATGTGAAAATGCTTCTAGCATTTTGTCTGCACCAAACTTACGTAATAATCTGGTTGCAACAGTTTCATATCCAAACAGACCATCAAACTGTATTTCACCAAGAAATACTAGATTTGAATTTGATAGTTCCTGTTCTTCAAACTCGTTGATACTAATAGTATCAGGATTGTTTGCTTTGATTAGAGGAAGATTTCTTTTGTCAACTAACAGTTTTGGTTTAGAAAATGATTTGATTTCACATTTTTCATAAAGTTTTCCAAGAATTTTCTGTATCGTTATACTATAATTTTGAATTACAATTTCAGTTGGTTTTGACAGGTCTAATGCTTCTAAATTTTCATTAATCTCTGAATCATCTATTACCGGTTGTTCGAACTTGATTTGTTCATCTAAGTTTTCAGCCATAATATCTAGAACGACTTCATTTTTTCCATAGTTCAACCAAATTTCAGGCATGATTAATGAATAAAATGAACTAAAATAAATACAGCTTTACGAGCATTCAGATCTCTTGCGTGTACTTCTTTTAGCTATTCTTGTGTTATCGATAATTGTTCCAATTGGTGTAAATGATGTATTTGCCAATGATGGAAATGATATTCTTGAAATGACTAGTTTAGAGCATGATGCCCGCCAAGGGCAGTACAACTCTCTAGTGCAGGTAGATTCTGATACGTATGCTTTGGCGTATGAAGGTAGAGATCATGACGGTTTCATCTCGACGTTTACAATTTCATCTGATGGTACTAGTATTGTTGAAGTGGATACTTTGGAGCATGATTATGATCACGGACAGTACAACTCTCTAGTGCAG
>JAOMAI010000010.1 GCA_028344155.1 Candidatus Nitrosopelagicus sp. | reverse complement strand
AATTGTTCCACTAATTGGTTATGTACCACAAAAAGTAACATTCGAACCAAATTTCCCTGCAACTGTTTATGATGTTGTCTCAATGGGATTAATTTCTGACAAACGTATAGTACAGGGAGTAAAATTAATTCAACAATGTGATTGTTGCTGGAACAGAATATACCAATCAATAGAAAAGAACGATGATAAAATAACTCAAGCTCTACATACTGTAGGATTAGAATCTCTCAGGAATAGAAGAATCGGTGAACTTTCAGGAGGAGAATTGCAACGTGTCTTCATTGCAAAAGCCTTAGTAAAAGATCCTTTGTTGTTGATTCTAGACGAACCTGTTGCTAGTGTTGACGTTGAATCACAAACAAAATTCTATAATGTTATTAAAACAATCAATGAACAAAATAACATAACTATAATCTGGTCTTCGCATGACCTTGATGCAATTTCAAAATATGCAAACAGAGTTGCATGCATGAACAAGAAAATCTTTTTCCATGGAGAAAAAGAAAAATTCTTTTCAGACAAAGAACTTCTTAAAATGTACACTGAATCATCAATGCAAATGCACATGCATAATCATGAGCATTAATGAATAGGATGAAAAAATGATTCTTGAAGCTCTCTCTTATGGATTTATGCAAAAAGCACTGATTGCAGGTATTGCAGTTGGTTTGATTTGCTCATTTATGGGAACCTTTCTAGTGCTACGACGTTATTCTTTATTTGGTGATGGGATTGCACATGTTGCCTTTGGCGGTATCTCGGTTGGTTTATTCTTAGGAGTTTTTCCATTATGGACCGCGTTTATCGTATCAATATTTGGTGGACTGGGACTACAAAAATTAAGACAAAGTACCAAAATATCCGGTGATTCTGCAGTTGCTGTAGTCTTGGTTTCTGGATTAGCCGTAGGTGTGATTCTCGTGAGTTCTTCTGGTGGATTTTCAGTGGATCTCTTTAGCTTTTTGTTTGGAAGTATTCTTTTGATAAGTCAGGAAGATACTATAATGATTCTTGCTCTTAGTGCAGGAATCATTGCTACACTAACCATTTTACAAAAACAATTTCTTCATCTAACTTTCAACGAAGAACAAGCCAAACTTGCAGGTATGAGAACAACTTTGTTAAATTACGCTTTTGTTGTTCTTGCATCTATTACAGTTGTAACTTCTATGAGGCTAGTTGGAATACTGTTAATCTCTGCACTTATTGTAATTCCAAATATTACCGCAATGCAGTTTGGTAAGGGATTTAAAAAAACAGTTTTCATATCAATGAGTATTTCAGTTATCTCTGTAGTTAGTGGCATACTTGTATCTTATTTCCTCAACGTTGCACCATCAGGAACTATAGTTGTTATAGCAGTTGGAATTCTAGTAGGTACTCTTCTTTTAAAATCTACAGGCTTACTGGGAAAAATTGACATTAAGAATCCATCAAAATTAACACATAACAGCTAGGATGGAACTGATTTGAAGGATTCACTTTTAGATCTTGCAATGAAAAATTTTGAGAATGAAAATTTTACAAAAGCAATACAACAGTTTGAAAAAATTATAAAATTGGATCCAGATAATCTTGTAGCAATCATTAACAAATCATCGTGTCTTGCAGAGATTGGAAAATATAATGAGTCTATAGATCAACTAGAAATTTTTCTTAAGAAAAATCCAAATGATTTTGATGCATTATACAATAAAGCAACAACTCTCTATGATATGGATCGACATGAAGAAGCATTAGTTACATTTGACATTGCGTTGAAAATAAATCCAAAAAGTTCTAAAGCACTTTGTAACAAGGCAAATGTTCTTGTTGCATTAGGAAGACATGATGATGCATTATCTGTGTATAATCGTGCCTTACAAATAGACCCGAGAGATATTGAAATTTTAAATAATGTTGGTATTGTGTATGCAGGACAAAAACAACACAAAAAGGCAATAAAGTATTTTGAATCTGCACTTGAGAAGAAAAAAGATGATACTGATTCACTAAGTAATCTTGGCAATTCACTTTTAGAGATTGAAAATTACAAGTTAGCATACGAGTGTTTTAGACAAGTAGTCAAATTAGATCCAACAGACTTTGATGCAACTTTTCGTCTAGGTATTACCTGTAACAATCTGAAGATGCCCGCCAAAGCATTGATCTATTTTAACAAACTACTTAGTCGTGATAAAAACAATATTGATGTACTAATCAACAAAGGATACTCATTACATCTTATGGGGAAATATGGACGTGCTATACTTTGTTACAAACAAGTTTTAAAACAAGATCCAGATGAGATCAATGCAATATACTACATGTCTAAATCAACTGCAAGACAAAATGATGCAAAACAGACATGTGAGCTGATTTCTAAATTACTGAAGCTACAATTCATCAATGACCTTGACCATAACCATGACCATAACCATGACCATAACCATGACCATGACCAAAAACAGGTACACTTGATAGAAAAAATTCAAAAAGATTCTGACTTTAAACGGATGAGAACAAATGCTAATTTCTTGTTCCTGTTGAAACATAACTAGAATTCTGAAAATTTCCTCCTATTTTCTAATCACGTCTACTGAAATTGTTAAAACAGCTGGTTTTTCATTTAAAACAGTATGATAAAGACTCCTTGTCCATTATGTGATAAACAAATGGATGAACACAATAAAAGTCAAATTGAAAAATGTTTATGGACATTTGTCCGAGAAGCAAGGAATCCAGTTGCATTTGCTGCTATTAATTCAAGAACATGTCCGGAATGTGAAAAAAAGATGTTAGATCATAACCCTTCTCAAGTAAATGAATGTGTGAAACAATTCATACTTGATGTTGAAAGTTTGGAAATCTAATTCATTAGATGCTTCTTTTTACAACAAAATCTAAAAGACTAACCATTTCTTTTTTGTCATTTCCTGAATAACTATCAAGTGATTTTGTTGCCTTTGTAGCATACTGTAACGCTTTTTTACGAACTTCTTCCTCAATTCCTAAAGAACGAATTGTATTGACCGCAGTTTGAACATCTTTTTTTGCAGCCTTTGATTTACCAAAAACTTTTAGAATTTTCTTCTTGTCATTTCCTCTTGCTTTTCTAATTGCTAAAAGAATTGGAAGTGATTTCTTACCTTCTCTAATGTCATTTCCTACCGGTTTTTTTGTTACTTTACTATCTCCCATAATTCCAATTAAATCATCTGTTATTTGAAAAGCAATTCCAAGATTACGTCCAAATGTTGATAGATTCTTTACATCTTTTTCTTTTCTCTTTGCACAAATTGCACCCATTGCACATGATACTTCAAAAAGTACTGCAGTTTTTTTCTCAATCATTTTGATGTATTCCTTTTCAGTTGGAATTCTTTTATTTTCTGCAAGTTTCACATCATCTACTTGTCCTTCACAAATCTCTACACATGCTTTTGATAGTTTAGTAACTAATTGCGTAGTATGATTTGGAGAAAGTTTTGATTTTGATGATATTGTGTGATATGCCTTTGAGTATAGAACGTCTCCAGCTAAAATTGCTAGTGGCATATCAAATTTATTGTGAGTAGTTGGAACACCATGTCTCATTTCATCATTATCCATAATGTCGTCATGTACTAATGTAAAATTATGAATCATTTCTACAGAACTTGCAGCAGCAATTGCATCTGCTTGTTTTCCACCTAAAACTTTACAGCTTTTCAAGACCAAATATGGTCTTAGTCTTTTACCACCATGAATTATGAGATGTGCAGCTGCATCATACAGTTGTTTTGGATCTCCCTTCAATTCTTTTTTCAGAAATTTGTTTACAAATACGGCATTTTTCTTTATTGATTCTGATGGATTCAATTTACCAATCTCCAATTATTCTCAGGTATGTAATGTTTAATTGCTTTTTCATAATTTTGCATTAATTCATCTTTTGTCCAATCAGAAATCATTGAAGAAAATTTCTCTTTTGTTTCTGATTCACATTCTGCAAGATAGTATAATGCAATGACCATCCATGGGCAATAGATGTCTACGTTATTTTCAAGTTCTTGTTTTAACTCCTCAGGTGAAATCCATTTTATTGCAGAAATTTCATCTTTGATTAATGATGACTCTTCAAAATCATCAACAACACCCAACAGTGTTCCACAAACCTCATTTTCTGAACCTACATTTTTGTATGGAACATGATACTCAAATTTGTTAACATAATTCATTTTACATGTAATTCCAATTTCTTCAGGCATTCTACGTTCTGCTGATGATACGTATGTCTCTCCTTCTCTGGGATGACTTGCAACCGTTCCGTCCCAATCTCCAGGCCACAGCATTTTCGAATCACTTCTTTTTGTTAGGAGTAATTTTCCGTCTTTGTTAAAAATTAATGCAGTAAATGCTCTGTGAAGTTTTCCATCTGGTAAATGACATTTCACCTTCTCTTCTTTTCCAATGGGATTATCATTCCCATCAACTAAAATTACAAACTCGTCCATGATTATTTCCTAAATAAGGTTCCTTCAAATCTCTTTCCTGAAACCGCATCCGTAATTCTTTTTGGTTTATTACCATTTACAAAAAATATTTTCAATCCTGCCTTTGCCATGTTATTTGCTTCCGTAATTTTTCTAGTCATTCCTCCAGTTACATCCATCTTATTATTTTCAATTTCTGGTTTCTCTTTTTTGAAATCATGAATCAATTTCTTTGCTTTTAAATCTGAATAAACTCCATCCACATCAAGTACAAAAAGTGAAAGTCTTGGTTTTAGAATCTTTCCAATTGTAGTCATTATTACATCTCCTGATAAAATATATGATTTTTTCTGACCAAACCATAACGCATCACCGAAAGTTATAGGTGTCAATCCTGATTTTGAAATATCATTTATTGTTAGGATTTTACTCTTGATTACTTTATTTCCATTCATAAAATCTGTTGGTGGTAAACAGTACGAGTTGATTCTATTTTTTACTGCACTATCTAGAATTATTTTATTTAATTCAACCATTGAGTTTTTAACAATTGCAACTCCTTTTGGATTAGTTTTTGCAGGTTTGGTGTGCATGTCATATTTTACAGACCAATAATGTCCGTACGAACCTCCTCCGTGTACAATTATTACTGGTTCTTTGATTTTTCCAATTTCTTTCAAGATTTTATCTATGGTTTTTCTTCTTGGTGAAAGTGGTTTTTGCTTATTTGTTATAATGGAGCCTCCGAGTTTGATTAATATCATATTTCTACATCGGTCCTAGGTGTTAAAAACCTGCATTCCTGTCTTTTGTATTGATACTTGATGAGTTTGATATTTTGTTGTGTTTACATATTCTGAAAGATCATTATCTTTTTCTGTTAATGCTATGATACATCCTCCATCACCTGCTCCTGTAATTTTTGCACCAAATGTTATTTTTTCAATTTCTTTTGTTATTGATAATAATGTGTCATTAGAAACTCCAATCTGTTCTAAATACATTTGATTCTGCGCCATACATTTTCCAATAGTTTCTAAATCATTATTCTTCATACTGTCAAGTGCTTTTGTGATTAATCGTTCTTCTTCTGAACACAATTCTGAAAATACATTACTATTTTCATCTTTGAATTTTTTTACTTGTTCAACTACCTTGTCTGTTGCATGAACTTGTTCCGAATCAATTATCAAAAAATTTAATTCATTTTCTATATCTATCTTTGAAAATCCCTTTTCTTTTTGATACTCAATTATTCCTCCATGTACTGAAACTGTACAATCTGCTCCAGATGAATTTGTAAATATTGTTTTTTCTGCTTGAATAGACAATTCTAATATTTCTTTTTTATCTGATTTATCAAATAAATTTAAAATTGATGCTGCTGCTGCAACACAACATGCAGATGAGGAACCCAATCCCGCTCCAATTGGAATATCTGATTCAATTTTTATACTAATTCCTTTATCAAAATTATTTTTTAATATTACTTGTTTTGCAATATAAAAAAACGGTCTAAACTTTTTTTCAACTTTATCTACATCTTGATCTTTTTGTATTGATGCTTGTCCTAGTGAAGATGAGATTAGAATATTTTCTGTATTTATCTTCTCAGTTGTCACTGTTGCATATTTATCAATGGCACCAAGAATTGCTCTATTTCCATGAACAACAAAATGTTCTCCAAAAAGAATGATTTTTCCAGGAGCTTTAGCTATTGAAGTCAAATAGTTATTTTGAAGAAAACTTCTATAATTCTTCTTCTATTTTTGTCTCAAAGTCGTCAATTTCATATTTCATATCCTCATCTTCTTTGAGTTCATCTTTTTGAATTAGAATTTCTCTTGCTAATAGCCAGTATATTGTTGCTAATGCTTTACGTCCTCTGTTATTTCCCGGAATTATCAAATCTAGGTTTGATGTAATATTATTTGTATTTGAAATTCCAATAACTGGTATACCTGCATTTGTTGCCTCGATAATTGCTTGTCCATCCACTTCTGGATCAGAGATTATGATTAATTGAGGTTCTATGAAATATGGCAATGATGGATTTGTTAATGTTCCTGGCATGAATCTTCTGAGCATCTGGGTTGCCCCTGTTAATTCAACAAATTTCTCAATTGGGGTTGTTGCATATTCTTTTCCAGAACATACTATTACTTTTTTTATATCAAATCTTGTTGCAAATTTTGCTGCACTTTTGATTTTGGCTAATGTAATGTCAATATCTAACATGTAAAGTCCTTCAGGACTAGCTGATGTGATAAATGGACGCATTGATTTAGTCTTCATGTCAGTACCAACACGAATACCTGTTGCTAGAACTTTCTTCTTTAGATCAGTGGTTTCTGTTTGTTGGCTCATTGCGATTTTTAAAAGTCAATCATGCCATGTATTAAATCATGCTCTGAAATACGAATCAATTCGTTCACTTTTTCTACCCTTTCTCCTCCAACAATTCCCACTTTGAGTAGTTTTGAACCTGTTCCAATTCCAATATGTGAAATATGTGAATCGCTAGATTCTCCTGAGCGGTGTGATGTGATTAATTTAATATTATTTTCTTTGGCAACTTTAGCAAATTCTAATGCATCGTATAAACTTCCTGCCTGATTTACCTTTAGAATTGCAGCATTACAAGATTTTACCTCTACTGCTTTTGTAAGAATTTTATTATTTGTTACAGTTAGATCATCACCTGTAATCATTGAGTTAGGGAATTTTTTTGTTATTTCTGCCATATCATCAAATGCTTCTTCGTGTACGGCATCTTCTGCATAAATCAATTTGTAATTTTCTATAATCTTTGATGCAAACTCAATCTGTTCCCCTGAATCATTTTCAAAACCTGCACGATCATAAACATATTTTTTCTTTTCTTCATTCCATTGTGTTGATGATGCAAAATCAACTCCTAATCCAACTTCTTTTCCAAGTGTAAATCCTAAATTCTCGATTGCTTTAACTGAGATGTCTAGTGCTTCTTCATTATTGAATTTTGGTGCCCATCCTCCTTCATCTCCACGTCCATTTGTAAAAGTTGGATCATTTTTCAGAATTAATTTTTTTAATTCTTTATGTACTTGAAGATTGGTATCAATTGATTCTCTAACAGTTTTTGCACCTATTGATGCAACCAAAATTTCCTGAATATCTGGAGTACCTGGTCCTGCATGTGCACCTCCACCTAGTATATTTCCTAATGGAAATGGAAACTTTAAATCAGATTTTCCACTAATCATTTGGAATAATTGTTTATTTTCAACTTTTGCTGCCGATTCTGTTGCTGCAATTGTTATTGCAAATGCACATGCTCCACCAATCTTTGCATAATTATCAGTCTTATCTATAGAATGAATTACATCATGTACTTGTTTTAGATCACTTGAATCAATTCCAATAAATTTGTCTGAATTCTGATTTAGAAGTGATAAACTTTCTTCTGGACTATTATTAGGAAAACTAACTGCTTCAAATTTACCTACACTGGCACCCGACGGTGCACAAACTCTTCCAAGATATTTTCCATCAGTTGTAATATCAACTTCAATTGTTTTACTACCACGACTGTTATACAGAACTCTACCAGAAATTGCGGTAATCTTTGACAATTTATTCTAGTTCGCTTTGCACTTCTTGATTTCTCTTGTGCATTGCTTCATAAAATGGAATAACTTGTTGAATTGTTTCAACTGTTGTTAATAGCATACGTCTACAGCAATATCGTTCCATACCTAAATCATCAAGAACTTTCTTTGGATCTTCTCCTGTCTTGATTCTATTCTGATAATCTGAATATTTATCGGCGATTAATTTTCCGCATGTAAAACATCTTACAGGTACTAACACACTTGAAAAAATCAATCAAGGATTATAAAAACCCTACAAGGATTTTTGTATGCGGGTATCGCCCAGCCTGGTCAAAGGCGCTAGCTTGAGGGGTTAGTCTCTTAGGAGTTCGTGGGTTCGAATCCCACTACCCGCATTGATTATTTTTTTGAGTTTTTTTGTATATTTTTAATAAATTCCTGTCTTCTGATCTCTTCAGTAAGAACTAGTCTTGTATCTTCAACCAACATTCTATTTACATCTAATTTTCTTCTAGATTCTTTAACGATCTTATCATATGTTGCAAATGGATACAAAATTAAATACAACTCTTCCATAATTTCAAAATAATTTTCAGCATTTTTTGAATTACCTATTCTAATTTGATCAATCACTTGTCTCTTCAATTCTCCAATACAGTCAAGCAAACCAAGTATGTATGACTCTCCTGATACCTTGATTGATTTGTAAGATGGAATCTGTTTACCTTCAATTATCGATAATAATGCAATCGCTTCAACTAATTCTTGTTCTGGAGTTAAGATATATCTACTAAGATCACCTGTTGCCTTTTGCTTTAATTTAGCAAGAAGTAATTTTGCTTTTTTAATTTTTAGTTTCGCTGAACCTAAGTCATTTTTATGTATTGCAATTATTGCTTGACTACAATTTATTATCACCTCACGATTATTTTTTATTAAAAACTCTCTAGATGAGTTTATTTTTTCTAATTCTTTGGAAATTTGTGGAAGTGAAATTTTTACATTTTTTAATCCCATAGAATCAGAAATTATTATTCTTGGTTAAAGGCGTTTGCAAAACCTCTTTATTGAAACCATATCTGATATGTTCTGTGGAAATAACTGTAGATCAAATGTATCAAATTGAAAACAAAGGTCATGATATGGGATTTTTAAAAAAATTTATGATGGAAAATGCAGGAGCTGTTGCTGTAAGAAGATTAATTGAAAAAATTGGTAATGTAGATTCAAAAAATATTTTAATTTTTGTTGGAATGGGAAATAATGGTGGAGACGGTCAAGTTATGGCTAGACATCTTGCAGGTCACAATGCAAACGTAACTGTTGTTTTACTTGGAACTCCTGACAAAATTAAAACTGAAGAAAGTAGTTGGAATTGGTCAATACTTGAAAAAATGCCTTCTGTTAAACTAATCACAGGCAATTCTACAAACTTTGATTTTAAACCAGATATCATTGTTGATGGAATTTTAGGTACTGGAATTACTGGTGATATAAGAGAACCTTATGCCTCTGCAATAAATTACATTAATCAAACTAATTGTTACAAATTTGCAGTTGACGTTCCATCTGGAATGAATCCTCAAACCGGAGAAACTGCTTCACTTTTTACAAAATGTGATATGACTGTAACTTTTCATAAAATGAAACAAGGAATTCCAAAAAGAAAAGATTTGACTGGAGAATTATTTGCTGAAAAGATAGGAATTCCGCCTGAAGCGGAGATAGATGTTTTGTGATAGTCCATCAAATTCCAGTAGGACCAATGCAAAATTTTTGTTATATTGTCGAAGATGAATCTACACACGAAGCAATTGTAATTGATCCATCTTGGGATTTAGACAAAATTATTTCTATAGTTGATGAAGAAAATCTTCAACCAAAATATATTGTAAATACACATTGGCATGATGATCATACACGAGGAAATGAGGAATTAGCAAAAATGTTGAGTGTAAAAATTATACAACATGAAGCATCAACTTTGGAAAATGATATGACTGTGAAAAATGGCGATTCGATCAAATTTGGATGCTCAGAACTTGTTGTGTATCATACACCTGGTCATTCTAAAGATAGTATTTGTCTTGTAGGTGATGGAAAAATATTTTCAGGTGATACTCTATTTGTTGGAAATTGTGGAAGAATTGATCTTCCTGGAGGTAGTGCAAATGAACTTTATCACAGTTTATTTGATGTACTTCACACATTGGATGATAATCTTGTATTGTATCCTGGTCATGATTATGGTGGGGCTGCAACATCTACTATTGGAAATGAAAAAACTACAAATCCTGTAATGCAAAACATGAATGAAGATTCTTTTGTAGATAGAATGGGTGGATAATGTGTCAATTACATGCCACGGAGATGTGGGCAATGCAAAAAAAATTATTCAAGCTCTTTCAAAAAAACGATTTACTTTTGGTTTAGTTGCATCATATAGTGAAACCTGTGAAATTCCTGGAATTACTATTGCAGGTGCTGATAAGGAATTTTTAAAATTTACTGCACCTGCAGATTCTGAATATATTGAATATGGAAAATGCATCTGTATACCTGGAATTCCTATATCTCCTGATGGAAAACCTACTCCTGCACTATTGACTCGTGTTTCATTAAATGCTGCAAAAATTCCACATTTTATTGTAAACGCTGGAAGTAAAGTTTCTCCATCTCTATGTTATTTTGATGCTGATATACTTCCAGGGAAAAATATTTCTGAATCTCCTGCAATGTCTATTCAACAAGTAAAATCTGCAATTGAATATGGAAAAAACCTGGGTAAAATCATGTCACAGAATACTGATTGTCTTGTAATTGGTGAGTGCATTCCTGGTGGAACTACCACTGCACTAACAGTTTTGCGAGCATTTGGATTGGAATGTAATGTAAGCTCTAGTATGCAGAATAATCCTTTAGATCTAAAAAATAAAATTGTGTCAGATGCACTAAAACGAAAAAAATCTGATGATCCATTAGAAATAATTGCAAATTTTGGTGATCCAATGATGCCAGTTTGTGCAGGTATGTTGTCATCTGCATCAAAATATTGTCATGTAATATTGGCAGGTGGTACACAGATGCTTGCTGTACTGCAACTTGCAAAATACATTGGTTATGATGTAGAAAACTCTGCAATTGGGTGCACTTCTTACATAGTTGATGATTCTCAAGCAAAATTTCTTGAAACTTTAGAACAAATTGACAATCTTGCTGTACTTTCATGTGATCCTTGTTTACATAATTCTCAACATTTTGGGTTTCGTTCTTATGCAGATGGTTTTGTTAAAGAAGGAGCAGGAGCCGGTGGTGCTATAATTGCATCTTTGCTCAAAACAGAAAATTCTATAGAGAAATTGTTTACTTTGTTTGAGCAAGAATACAAAAGAATTTCTACTTGACAGTAACTGATTTTGCTAAATTTCTAGGATAGTCCGGATCTGTATCTTTTTCCAAAGCTGAATAGTATGTTAGTAATTGTATTGGAATGATCTCTGAAATTGGATATAGAATTTCATTAATTTTTGGAATTTTTATCCAATAATCATAAACGTCACTTTCAATATCTGAGACTCCGATAATTTTTGCTCCACGAGCTTTAATCTCTCGTGCACTTGTTAGTGTGTCAGTATATGTTGAATCATTTGGATTAATGACAATTACAAAAACGTCTGTATCCATTAATGCAAGAGGCCCATGTTTTAATTCTCCACCTGGTATTCCTTCTGCATGAATGTATGTCAATTCTTTTAATTTTAATGCTGATTCTATTGCAATTGGATAGTTTATCCCTCTACCCAAAATATAAACATCTGATACCTCTTTCAATTCTTTTGCAATTTCTTGAATTTCGACTGGATTTTCTAGAATTTCTGAAATTGATTTTGAAAACTTTTCAAAATTGATTGTAATATTTTCATTTAATTTCTGTACGATTTTGTATAATACTAGTAGTTGTGCAGTAAAGCTCTTTGTTGCAGCAACTCCAATTTCTGGTCCACAATTCATTCCTAATACAACATCTCCTTTGCGTGTAAGTGATGATGTTAGCAAATTAACAATAGAAATAATTTTACAGTTACTTTTTTTTGCAATTCTTACTGCTTCTAAAACATCTGCACTTTCTCCACTTTGAGATATTGCAATGAAAACTGAATCTTCTTCAATTGTCTCTGGTGCAAATTGAAGCTCACTTGCTATAATTGGTTCTGATTTTATCTTTACATATTTTGATAAGATTTGTTTTGCAATTAATGCTGAATTGTAACTAGTTCCACTTCCGGTAATGTAGATATTTTTTGCATTTTTTATGTATTTGACTGCTTCTTCTAAACCTTCTACTGTTCTTTCTTCTGCTTTAAAGATCAGTTCTGGTTGTTCATAAATTTCTTTTAATGTGAAATGTGCATAATCGCCTTTGTATACATCTCCAAACTCTTTTGAAACTTTTGTTATTTCGTGTTTAACTTTTTCACCATTAAAATCTAATATCTCAAATTCTTTATTCTCTAAAATTACAAAATTTCCACTTTTCATGTATATTGCATTATCGGTATATTCGATGAATCCTAACACATCGCTTGATAAGAAAATATTTTCTTGTCCAACTCCAATTATTAATGGTTCATGAAATCTGGCTGCTGCAAGTTGACCATTTTCAAACATCGCTACAAATGCGTAATGACCTTTTATCTCTGAAACCGTTTTCATGATTGTATCTCTAACATTTTTTGTAGATTCATAATTTTTTTGAAGCAAGTTTGCAATTATTTCACTATCCGTCTCACTTTTGAAATTATACCCATCATCCTCTAATTGTTTTTTTAGTTCTTCAAAATTTTCTATTATTCCATTATGCACTATTGCAATTTTTCCAGAATTACTTGGGTGTGGGTGTGCATTAAGATCTGTAACTTTTCCATGAGTGGCCCATCTAGTATGTCCTATGCCTATTTTGCCTGGTAATGTGTCTAGTTGAAATTTAGAATTCACTTCGCTTACTTTACCGATTCCTTTTTTTAATTCAATCTGATTTTCTGATTTTGTTGCAACTCCTACGCTATCATATCCTCTATACTCCATTCTTTTCAATCCCTTTACAATAATTGGAGCTGCAATTTCATTTCCAGAAAAGCCGATAATTGAACACATTGTAATTATCTTTGAAAATAGGGGTATTTACTACTAATGATACTTTGATTACTCTTTTTTAGAATCTTCTTTTGCTTCAACAGCAGGTTCTTCTTTTGCTTCAACAGCAGGTTCTTCTTTTGCTTCAACAGCAGGTTCTACAGGAACTTCTATGTTTTCTGTTTCAGGACTTCCTAAATCTGATTTTTCTTCTGGTTCTGATAATATCTTGTTAAAAATTGATTCAGGTGTTAATTTGATACTACCTTCTTCTTCAACTTTAACAACATATGATGGTCTGTTGATAATTCTATCTCCAATCAAAATATGTCCATGTGATATTGCCTGTCTTGCTTGATATGGTGTTTTAAAGAAAAACTTCTTGAAAACAATTGTCTGTAATCTTCTAGCCAACAAATTTTCAATTTCTAAGTTTAGAACATCATCTAATGTTGCAGTTTTTTCTACAAGTCCTATACGTGATAATGAATGCATTAGTATTGGTTCTTCTTTTTCTCTAACTTCCTGTCTTACAGCAAGTAATGAACGTGCTTGATGTCTTAATCTTGATAATTCTGTTCTTGATTTCCAAAGTTCTCTTTTTGTTTTTAATCCAAAAGTACCAACTGTCTTTAACTCTTCCATTTTCAATTCAAAATTAAATGGTCTCTTTGGCTTCTTCCAAACTCTTCTGAAATTTTTAGTATCTCCCATTTTTCATCTACTCCTTTTTCTCTGCTGCTGCTGGTTTTGCATCTGCTGCTGGTTTTGCATCTGCTGGTGCTGTACCCTCTGCTGCTGGTGCTGCTGCACCTTCTTCTACTACAGCTCCTCCACCTGCTGGTGCTCCTGCTCCTCCTTTAGGTAGAACTTTACCACCTTTTGCAACTCCAACTGCGCCACCTTTACGGCCTGTACATCTAGTACGTTGACCTCTAACTTTTAATCCATACATGTGTCTGTAACCTCTCCAACTGAAAAGATTCTTTTCTCTTTCTATATCATTTCTAATGTTAAATGCAATATCTGACGTAACAAAATGCAAATCTTCACCTGTTAGAGCATCTTGTCTTCTATTCAAAAACCAGGTTGGAAAATCTGCTGCTTTAGGATTTTCTATAATTTTTTCAATTGAAGATATTTGTTCAGTAGTAAGATTACCGATTTTTTGGTGTGGAGATATTTTTAAAACTTGAAGCATTGAATTTGCGAACATGTATCCAATTCCTTTAATCTGGTTTAAACCAATTAGCATATTCAATTCGCCATGAATATCATTTCCTAATATTCGTACCAGATTCTCGTATTGTTCGCTCAAGTAGCAAGATTTTCTATAGCCCCATTAAAAACCATGCTCTAATTTGTGCCTATTTTTGAATAATTCTAATCGAATGGTATTATAACTCAAAAAGATAAATTTGAATCATGAATGAGTCCAATGAACATACTCAGAAAATTTTAGATGCTGTTTTTGATGAAAATATATCTGAGATCTTGGCTGAAATGGAAACATCTCCAAAAAAGTGTGAATTCTTGACTGAAAAGTTCCAAATTACTCCTAATGACCTGGATGAAAAATTATCTTTTCTTATACAGCATGAATTTGTTGGTAAGATCGGTTCTGATTCTCAAGCTGAATATTCTGTAGATTCCAAAAAATTAGCAAACTTAATGGAAACTGCACATAATTTTGAAAATGTAGATGCTGGTTTGGCAAAGATGGATGGATATCTTAACTAAATTTATTTTTTCTCTGTTTAATTATCATAAATCCAATTACCGCAACTCCGATCATTCCTAATACAATAACAATGAACCCTGCAATTGAAATTGTAACTCCTGTTGAATCTGGTAAATGACCAATTCCTCCAACTAATGGTATCTCTTCTGATTCTACAGTACTGATGATTAGTGTATAAGTTCCTGCATTATTAATCTCAAAATTATCTTCAAATGAATTTCTATTGATTGATACATCTCTAATCTTATCTTGAGATGGATCTATAACACTAGCTGAAATATCATATTCTTTTCCTTCTATGGTTTGAACTGCATAAACACCTTGTGTATTGATCTCGGGATCTAATTCTGCTTTAATTTCTAATTGAGTTAGTGAATTAATTTTTCCTTCGTTTATCACTAAATCTCCTGTAATGGTTTGTGAACCGTAAATTAGTAACATTGCTCCAATTGCTATCATTATTCCAACGATTACTAAATATTTTGTCAAATTTGACATGAATGAGTCTTTCTTTTCATGGATAAATCTGTATTTGTTATGACTGAAAAATTTAGTTATGGCTAAAAAAGTTAGCCTAGGCTAAATTTTATATATATACTGAATTGTAGATCGAACATGCAAAGTTCTTTTCAATCTACTAAAATGTTCTATATTCTTCTAGCCATAGTATCTGTTTCTAGCTTGTATTTTGTAGTACCTGGTGTAATCATTGCTGAAGAAACTCCTCAAACATTTCTTACTCATACTGGGTTGGTAATCAAAACAACTGGTGAGGTAATTGATCCAATTGGATATGATGGTGAAGCGTTAGATTTTGACCCTGATAAATTTATGAAAGAATTTGATTATGGTGAAATCTCAGTTTTGGAAGATGGAACCATTTTGCGTGAATTCTACATTACCGCAAGGGATGATCAAATCATGGAAATATCTCCTGGTGTATTTTACAATGTTTGGACATTCAATGATTCAGTACCAGGCCCAACGATTCGTGCTACTGAAGGAGACTTGGTAAGAATTCATTTTACAAATGAAGGTTCAAAACCTCATAGTTTACATTTTCATGGAATTCACAAAGCCGAAATGGATGGCGTCTTTGAAAGTATAGGAACTGGTGGAAAATTTACCTATGAATTTTATGCAGAACCTGTTGGTTTACATCTTTATCATTGTCATGTTCATCCGGTTGAGGAACATATCAATCATGGACTTTATGGTGCCTATATTGTAGATCCAAAAGAACCTCGTGAACCTGCTGATGAATTTGTGTTCATTTTGAACGGCTTTGATACTGACTTTGATACTGAAAATAATTTCTATGCAGCAAACACAATTCCATTTTATTATCAACATCATCCAATTGAAATTAACACAAATCAAAACATCCGTGCATATGTTGTAAATATTTTAGAGTTTGATGCAGTAAATAATTTCCATCTTCATGGCACATTATTCCATCATTATCCTGCTGGTACAGACACGGTTCCTTCTGGTTACAATGACATGCTTACAATGTCTCAAGGTGATAGGCAAATTCTAGAATTTAATTACAAATATCCTGGATTGTATATGTTCCATGCACATAACACAGAATTTTCAGAAAAAGGTTGGGTCAGTTCATTTCTTGTAAAAGAGAATACTGATGATTATGATACACAAGTAGAGTATGATGACATCATCTAAACCTGTACTTGCAATTAGTGCTATTGCACCAATTGTATTATTAGCAATAATGATTGTATTTCTCTTAGGTCCTGCATCAACATTTTTACAATTTGGTGTTGTACTTCCTGAAGTATCAATTGAAAAAATTGAATTTATTGAAAATGAAATACAAGCTACTGTAAGAAACACAGGTCCAATTGATGTTGATGTTGTATTGGCAGATGTAAATGATCGAATTCAACCTGCGGCAATAGAGCCAGATACTTCATTAAAACGGTTTGAATCTGCACTGGTAAGAATTCCTTTTGATTGGAATGAAGGCCAACCATATGAAATTGGCATCACAATTAGTGATGGAACAAGATTTGCTAAGGGAATTGACGCAGCATTTCCTGCACTTGAACCAAACGTAGACTTGTTTGTATTTTTAGGAATGATTGGATTTTTGATAGGTGTAGTACCAATAATGATTGGTCTTTTGTGGTATCCATTTATCAAGAAATTAGGGAAAAACACGTTTAATTTCTTTTTGGCATTCACTATGGGACTGTTAGTATTTCTCGGAATTGACGCAGTAATTGAGGCTAATGAAATATCAGAAAATCATCTTTCATCAATTTTTAATGGTGAACTTCTAATTGCAACCGTAGTAATCTTATCATTTTTGGCTTTGTATGGAATAGGTAAACAATTAACCAAAAAAATAGAGTTTTCAAAATTATCTCAAGGATTAGCAATATCTCTAATGATTGCTATTGGTATTGGATTTCATAATCTAGGTGAGGGATTGGCTGTAGGTGCGGCTATCGCTCTTGGAGAGGTCGCTTTGAGTACTTTTTTGATTGTTGGGTTTGCTACTCATAATACAACTGAAGGATTAGCAATTGCAGCTCCATTAACTAAATCAAAAGCCAAAATATTCAAAATGATTGGTCTTGGACTGATTGCTGGTGTTCCTGCAATTTTTGGGTGTTGGGTTGGTGGTTTCTCATTTTCACCGTTATTCACTCTGATTTTTCTTGCAATCGGGGCTGGTGCAATTTTCCAAGTTGTATTATCAATTTTCCAATATATGAAAGAAAAATCTGACATATTATCAAATACTTCACTATTTGCAGGAGTATCTGCAGGACTGATTGTCATGTATTTGACTAGTGTGATAATATAACCGATAAATTGTACTTGATATTGCCCGAAGTCTAATACGTTTTATACTAAATCCATTTTTATGAATAAAAATTATCTAGTTTTTGTCAAATTTTTTATCAATAATTAATAAATACCACTTTGCAACAGAAATTTCAAATGAAGATGATTATTTCTGGTGCTGTTTTGTTATTGATGTTCTCAATTCTATCGTTCGGAATGCCAACTTTTGTAAATGCACAATCTACTGAATTTCCATTAACTGTATCTACTGATTATCCTGGTTATGCAGAAAACGGCGAAATTATAATTTCTGGCCAAGTCAAAGAATCGTCTTTATCTGAGTATACTACTCCTGTTACCTTGATGGTTGTATCTCCTGATGGGAATATAGTAAAAATTGATCAATTAGTTCTTAATTCAAATAATGAATTTTCTACAACATTAGTTGCTGGCGGTCCACTTTGGAAAGCTGGCGGTGATTATACTGTTAAAGCAAATTATGGGGCACAGAAAGCTGAAACCACTTTTAATTATGCAGGTGGTAGTGGCTCAATCACTACACCACCTCCAACACCTGAACCAACACCTGAACCAGAACCAGTCATTGAAGTACCAGAACCAGTCATTGAAGTACCAGAACCAATAGCAATTGTTGAACCAGAACCAGAACCAGAACCAGAACCTCAAGCACTATGTGGTGAGGGAACTGTAATGAAAGATGGAAAATGTGTTGCAGAACAAAAAGAAGGTGGCGGATGTCTAATTGCAACTGCAGCATTTGGTTCTGAAATGGCACCACAAGTCCAATTCTTAAGAGAAATTAGAGATAACACTGTAATGACAACACAATCCGGTACAGCATTCATGACCGGCTTCAACCAATTCTATTACTCTTTCTCACCAGCAGTTGCTGACTATGAAAGAGAAAACCCAGTCTTCAAAGAAGTAGTCAAAGTTACACTAACTCCAATGTTAACATCACTAACACTACTCAACTATGTTGAAGTTGACACTGAAGAAGAAATGTTGGGATATGGAATTAGTATAATCCTACTTAACATCGGAATGTACTTTGTAGCACCGGCAGCAGCAATCATTGCAATAAAGAACAGACTAAATCGCAATTAAGTTATATATTCAAAGGATTGAGTATCGTTATGAACATTGAATATGAAGAGTTCAACAATACAGAAGATTTGTTGTTATATCTCTCATCTGTTGCACCACCAATGAAAAACTTCATGCCAATTAATTCTTACAAAGGATTCATTTGCTCTTTCATTCCGTTAAGTCAATCTGGTGGTGATCTATTTCTAATGTTATATGCAAAAGGTGAACTTGAAACAGGAATTCATGAATTTGATATTAAAACTCGTTCAGTTACTAAAGTTGAAGCAATTGAACGTGCAGACAAGACATACTTTATTGTGATGACACCAAAAAGAAATACAATTGCTGATAAAGCAATTGAAAACATGTAACCTAATTTCTTTTTTTAAATTTTCCTAACTTTATTAATCCAATTAAAATACACAGAATGCTAATTAGCATTCCAACTATTCCAAACAAATAATGTCCCATAATGAATCCTGCAATTATTGTAATTACAAATAATGCCGATCCAAAAATGAATGAAATAATTATTACGAGTAAATTTGCTTTATCTAATTCCATGAGAAAACTTCTAGAGTTTCTTTGTAATCATTTTTTGTGAAGAAACTGATCTACTTCTAGAATATTTCTCAATTATTTCCTCTGGTGTTCTTCCATTGAATAGATCTTTGCACAATCCTCTCAAATATCTCATAATTGCCCATGTTCCTGCTTTGAGTATTCCGTACATGAAAATCTTCATTGGTGGACCATATGTTTTATTTCTTAATATGATAGGAATAATATCATTAATTACGCGTAAGTTATTCTCCCAACATCTCCAGAACAATGTAAATTGTGCTTCATTCAAGTTTCCGAAATGCATTGAATTTTTCTCACTAAAGTCTTGGTAAAGAAGTGGTGCAACCAATCCTCTAAAGTTCATTGTTCTAAAGTCATTCATCATATCGATTGTAAATTGACTGTCATCAGGTGTTTCATCTGGCCATCCGATAATTATTGTTGCAGCTGGGAACCAATGATTATCGTTTAGAATTTTTGCTCCTTCTCTAACAACACTTCCCCATTCTTCGGTAGCAAATGGTCTTGTCTTAACGCCTAGATGTTTCTTGACCATTGAAGGTGATACTGTTTCAATACCTAGATTAGTTGCAAGCCATCTGCCTGTTTCATGTTGTCTATTAACATCTGCAATGTTTCTCATTAATTGAGGATCTGCAGCAACTGCTGAAAATGTCATATGTGTTGTACCGATAAAGTTTGCACCCATGCCTTTGAGACCTTTCCATAAATCTGTAATTGCATCCCTATTTGGAATGAAATCTTTGTTATCACATCCATAAAGCAACATTTCATCAGAATGAAGCCAAACTGAGTCGAATCCATAATCTAAGTTAACTTTTGCTTCTCTCTGTAATCGTTCTATTGATAGGTCTTTTTTAGAACGTTTGTTAACATCACAAAAATCACATCCTCTTCCACATCCTCTCATTGCTTCAATGAGAGAATTAACGGTAGGTTTTGTAATTTCTGGAATGTTTTGTATATTTTTAACAAAACAATGCATTAATTCTGGCGCATCACCTTTTTCTAAATCATGAAATAAATCTAATGCAAGTTCATCGGCTTCACCAACTACAACTGTGTCAATTCCATGTACCTTCATTCTATCTGATTTCGCTAATTCCCATGCACCATTTCCTCCAACTACAACTTTGAAATCATATTTCTTTTTTAATTGAATAATTTCTGCACACATTTTTTTAAATTTCATTGCAACATACGATAATTTTTCTGGAGCCATTGTTGTTGTAACTGGAGCCATTCCTAAAGGATCCATTACATTAATTCCAACAATTTTAGTATCTGGTCCTATAGATTTTGATAAATGCTCTGGATTTGCAACAAGAATATCTTTTTTATCATATCCTTGGTGTAATGCACTCTCAACTCTTCTTAATCCGACCTGTGCAACTTTTGCTTCACCTGTAATCGGGTCAGTTTCAACTGCTGGACAAAACACTTTATCAAAAACCCATTCTGGAAGAACTTCATATGGACCACATGCTATGAATCCATAAAGGAAATTACCTCTATAATTTGTCATTAAACTTCTATCTGCTGTTAATACGATTCTTTTGCCAGACAACTCTAACCTTTCCCTCTACCTATGATATATATCGTTTACGAGATTTTCCAAGACCAAATCAGATAATTCTTTATTTTTTATTGATTTGATTTACAATTTTTGCAGCAGCTGCACCGGCTCCAATTCCATTATCAATATTCACTACTGTTAATCCTAATGAACAACTTTGTAACATTGCTGCAAGAGCTGCAATTCCTTTTTCACCATAACCATAACCAATTGATGTTGGAACTCCTATTATTGGAACATTTACTGTAGATGAAACTACCGATGCCAATGCACCTTCCATTCCTGCAACAACAATTATTGCATCTACTCCTGCTTTAACAAATTCCTTCAAAACTGGAAATATTCTATGTAGTCCTGCAATTCCTACATCATAACTAGTTATACAACTACACCCCATTGACTCACACATCAATCTTGATTCTTCTGCAATTCCAATATCTGATGTACCTGCAGTGATAATTCCAATTTTTCCTTTTGTCTTTTTTAATGGTTTTTTATAAACCAAAATTGTTGTACAATTTTGTCCTACACTCACTTTCAAATCATTTTTTTTACAATAATTACATATATCTTGAAAATTTTTCTTTGGAATTCTTGAAACTACTATTGAGTTTGTTTTTTTTAGTACATTTTTTATAATTTTTTTTACTTCAGAATTTTCTTTTCTTTCTGCAAATACTACTTCTGGAACTCCTTTCCTAGCTTCTCTTCCAAGATCAATTTTAGCAAAATTTTCAATTTCTTCTATTGAATATAGTGATAATTGTTTTTTTGCTTCATTTACAGATATTTTCCCATTTTTTACTGAATCTAAAATATCTGAAACATTCATGATATTCTAAAATTAACTTGGTTTAAAAAATTATTTAAAATTCAACACCTGATAATGCATTTTTGACACTATCAATGCCTTTGTTAAACCACTGTTTTTCTTCCTCGTTTAATTCTAATTCAACTATTTTTTCAACACCGTTCTTTCCAATCACTGCTGGAACCCCTATCGAGACATCTTTTTGTCCATATTCTCCATCCAGATTAGTTGAGACTGGAATCACTTGTTTCTTATCTTGCACTACTGATTCTATCATTGCTGATATTGCATTTCCAGGTGCATGAACTGTTGCTCCCTTTAATTTGATTACTTCTGCGGCAACATTTTTTGTTGCGGTAAAAATTTCATCAAGTTTTTCTTTTGGAAGTATTGTTGGTAATGGAATTCCTGAAACTGTTGCAAATCTTGTTAGTGGTAGCATATTTTCACCATGTTCTCCAATCACTAATGCTTTTGTTGATTCACGAGAATATCCTGTTGCTTCATGTATGAATTGTTTGAATCTTGACAAGTCCAACATTCCTCCCATTCCGAAAACTCTACTTCTATCAAATCCTGAAGTTTTGTATGCAATTTGTGCCATTGGGTCTAGTGGATTTGTTACTGGAATAATCATTGCATCATCTGCAAATTTCTTAATATTTCCAACAACATCTTTCACAACCCCTGCATTAATTTTTAATAAATCCATTCTTGTCATACCTGGTTTTCTTCCAGCACCTGCAACTACGACTACAATTTTTGAACCTCTCATATCTTCATAATTGTTTGAACCCTTTACGTTAACGTCAATTCCTTGTTCAGATAACATGTGGTTTAGATCCATTGCTTCGCCCTGTGGCAATCCTTCTGCAATATCTAAGAGTAAAATCTCATCATCTAGTTTTCTTAATGCTGAAAATAGTGCTGCATCTCCGCCTACTTTGCCTGCACCAATTATGGTAATCATGAATGAATTTCAAAATATTGAATAATTAAATCTATGTTGAACGCATATTTGCAAACAGATTTTTATGCATTTTTATCATTTTATCGACATGGTGCTTTTCATAGATTGTCAAGTTGCTGGGATTTCAGGTGATATGATATTATCATCATTAGTGGATCTTGGTGCAAATAAATCAAAAATTATCGAGGGAGTAAAAAAATCTGCAGATCTCTTAGATGGGACAACAATTAAGAAATTAGATTTTATTAAAATTCAAAAAAACGGTAAATCTGCTACACAATTAATTTTAGAAATAGATGAAAATACGCATGAAAGAAAAGGAATTGATATGAAAAAATGCATTGAATCAGCTTCTGAGAAATTGAAATTATCAAATACTGCAAAAGAATTTGCGACAAAATCAATTAACACATTGATAATTGCGGAATCAAATGTTCATGGTGAACCTGAATCCTCAGTTCATTTTCATGAAGCAGCAAGTGTTGATACTATCATTGATATTATTGGAACTGCCATTGCTTTAGATGATCTAAATTTGTTTAATGAAGAAATATCGTGTTCACCTGTTGCAATAGGTGGTGGAACTATTTCATTTTCTCATGGAACAACATCAAATCCTGCATATGCAATAACTGAAATTTTTAAAAATTCAAAAATAATTGTTAAAGGTGGTCCTGTGAATGAAGAATTAACAACTCCGACAGGTGCTAGTATTTTGGTTAATCTAGTTTCTTCATGCAATGAATTTTTTGTAGATATGAGTATAGATTCTGTTGGTTATGGATCTGGTACAAAAGATTTTGATACATTTTCAAATGTTCTAAAATTAATTCAAGGTAAATCTAATGAAACTCTTACAAAAGATACTGTACAAATTTTAGAAACAAATCTTGATGATGTTTCTGGTGAAGTTATTGCAAATACAATAGAAAAATTAATGGAAAATGGAGCAAAAGATGTAACCGTTAGTCATGCAATTACAAAAAAAGGTAGACCCTCACAATTAGTATCTGTAATTTGTGATTCAAATAATACAAATTCATTATTAAAAATACTCATTAATGAAACTAGAACCTTAGGTGTACGAATTAGAAATTCACAAAGATATGTGGTACCAAGAAAAATTCTTGAATCTGTAGTTACACTTCAAAAACAAAATTTCACTATACATTATAAAATATCTGATTCTGAGCACTTCAAATTAGAATATGATGATGTAAAATCTATATCAAATCAATTGAGCCTATCTTTTAATAAAACAGAAGAATTGTTAAGAGAACAGATTAAGAAAAAAAATGACTGATTTAGATAAATTATTGAAATGGTTTGATGATAAAGATAAGGTACTGGTGTCATTATCTGGTGGTGTAGATAGTGCACTTGTAGCATACGCTGCAAATAAAAAATTGGGTAAAAATGCAGTTGCTGTAACTGCTGATTACAAAACATTATCGTCTGAAGAATTGGACTCTGCAAAATTAGTAGCCCATGAAATTGGAATTACACATCATCTCATTGAATATAGTGAATTGGAAAATGAAAATTTTGTTCAAAATGATAACAAAAGATGTTTCTATTGTCGTGATGAATTATCTGGAGAATTGATTAAGATCTCTAACTCCCTTGGAATTGAAATAATTGTTGATGGAACACAAAGTGATGATATGGGCGATTATAGACCTGGAATTGATGCATTACACAGAAATGGAATACGTAGTCCTTTGTTGGAAGTTAAATTCACAAAAGAACTTGTAAGAAAAACTGCTAAGCATGTCGGTCTCTCAATATATGACAAACCATCTAACTCATGTCTTGCTTCAAGAATTCCTTGGGGACAACGAGTCACTGCTGAAAAATTAGTAAGAATTGAATTAGCTGAAAAAATTATTAAACAAAAAACTGGAATACAACAAGTTCGTGTAAGAGATATTGATGGACTGGCAAGAATTGAAGTTGAATCAAGTCAAATTAACTTATTAGATGACGTTGCAACTAAAAATGAAATATTCTCAAAATTAAAAATAATTGGTTTTTGTAATGTTGAAATTAATCCTAACGGATATGTTTCAGGAAATTTGAATGTTATTCTTGAAACTTAAATTCTTGGCATAATGCTTAGTCTTGACTTTGCAGAGACTGCAATTATTGAAACAATTGCTACTGCTAAGACAATCATGGCAATAGTACCAAATTCTGGAATAACATGTGTGCCTATAATCTCAATTTTTGTGTCACCATTTTTTACTGGTATGTTTATTGAACGAAATTCATTTCCTGCTTCTATTTTCTTGAAATCTGTTTGTATAGGAATTACTGAATTTCCTTCATACATCAAAACTATAAAATCTATATCTTGTCCACTATTGCCTATAGAATCAATACTGTCTCTTGGTAAATTAATATTCAAATTTCCATCTGAACTAGTAGAAATGTTAACTTCTAATGAAAGATTTTTTTGATTTAAATTCATTGATGATATAATTCCTCCTTTCATTGTATATTGAACATCGAATGTACCTCCCTCTGGAATTTTAACTTCATAATTTGATGTAAATTCTCCTGATGTATTTTTAAAAAATTCTATATTCAATTCAACTGACTCACCGCCATAATCTGCATTTATTATAACTGTTCCTTCATTTTTCCATTGTGGTCCTGCAGCTGTAAATGTATCTGAAAATTTTCCATCTTGTGAAACTTTAACCTGTGATACCTGTATCAAATTCTTTTCAAAAAATAGTTGTAAAGTTACTGGCATTCCTGGAATTACTTTTTCAATTTGACCTGTAATTGTAATTACATCTCCCTCTTGGTACGCTGTATTATCTGATGTTAAACTAATTTTTTGTGCTCCCAGATTTTCTTCCTGTCCAAATGCTATGGGCATAGTTAGTATAATTGATAAAATTACAAATAAACTAATTTTTTGCATTACTCAAGTCTAATAACATTCTATATTTCTTTTACTCAAAAATAAAAAAAGGAAAAAAGATGAGAATTTAGATTCTTGGCATAATGCTTAGTCTTGACTTTGCAGAGACTGCAATTATTGAAACAATTGCTACTGCTAAGACAATCATGGCAATAGTACCAAATTCTGGAACAACATGCGTGCCTACAATCTCGATATCAGTTGTTGTTGAATCAAATGGAATACTTACTTCGGTTCCATTTTGTTCTACATCATCACTCTCTTCACCGTTAACTAGAACGAAGAATGAACCATCGTTAAATGGTGTGATGATATCGTCTGAAAGATTAATGGTTAATAGACCATCATCTTCAGCCATATGGATTGTGATTAGTAAAGAATCATCATTTGTTGCAGTAATGTTTTCGACCATTCCGCCACTAATGTTGTAGTTTAGTGCGTCAGTCAAATCTGCTGCTTCACTGTGATGTCCTTCTTCATGACCACTGTGGCTTTCTTGTTTAACAAGTCCGCCTTCCAATGTTACAACTGCTACATCGTTGATGTTTGCATCACCGTATGTTGCTTTAATTTTGTATTCGCCGTCATATTTCATCAAAGGACTTGCAGTGTTGATACTAAATGAGAAACTTCCATCTGAAGAAGGAGTAATTTGTTCGATTGTAACTACTCCGTGGGATCCTGTTACGATTAATGTAACCGGTGTTCCCATTCTCATATTTCCAACTTGACCAGTTATCTCAATTGTTGAGTTGTGATCAAATGTATCACCATTAGTCTCCATTGCTAGAGGTATTGGTGCGTCTCCGTATTGAGTTCCCATTGCATCTCCACCGTGGTGGTCTGCAAATGCCTGTGATGCGGCTCCCATACTTCCTACTGCCATAACGGCCATCAAAAGTACGATAGATTGAACGTTCATCTTGAAAATTGTTTTTTTTGCTGATTATTTATGTATATTCGAACTTTTATCTCTGAACTACATTTTTCCAATGAAAATTTGCTTATTCTTTGCTGAAATAATGATAATTGATGAAATTGCTATCACGAGAACCATTGCTGCAATTGTACCGAATTCTGGAATAACAAATGTTCCAATAATTTCAATTTCTTCAGAACCATATGAGAATGGAATTGTTAAAGTCCAAAAGTCACCAACAGATACTGCATCATGATTTGTTTCGTCTCCATCAACTAGAACAAAGAATCCATTTTCATCGGTATCAATCACTTCTTTTGGTAATGTTATAGTTAGTTCTCCATCACAATCTGTTTTAATTTCTATAATCATTGATTTCATTTCAGTATCTGGTGTCATTCCAAGAATTTCTGCGCAAGTTAATTCATAATTTAACATATTATCTTCTATCATAATTGTTTGTGATTCATTTTCTTCAATTGCAAATTCTGGTGTAGTTTGTACTCCTGCAGACATCATTCCTCCATATTCAAATTCAACTTGTGTTGAGTTTTCTCCATAATTTACTATTATTGTATAAGTTCCAGTTTCTTTCCAAAGTCCTCCTATTGATGTTGAAATAGTTTTAGAAAAACTTCCGTCTGTATCAACGGCAATTTGATCTACATCAACCATGTTTCCAACTGGACTGACAACTCGAATCAATGCTTCAACTCCTTCTAATCTAATATCTACAAGTCCTAAAACCTCAACTGACTCTCCAGCTGCATAGGATTCTTTTTCTGTCATAACTGTCAATACTTGATTTGATTGAGCAAATGATTCTCCGCCCAAAAATGGTAATAAAATTAGGCTAGCGATTACAAGAACCGAAATCTCTTTTGATTTCAACAATTCTAGAATCTTTGGATCATATTTAACCGGTTTGTGTAAAAAAAACCAATTAGAATAGAAAATTTTTGAAATTTTAGAAAAATTTCTAATTAAATATATATTGCGCTCATAGAGAATTTGTTCAGTTTGTATCAATACTTCTTTTCAGTAACTAATGTTATGCATGGGGGATTGAAGTAGATGGCAACCAAGAAAAACCCAGTTTTAGTACCAGATCATGTATATGTCCCAAAACATGAAATTATGAACAAAAAAGATGCTCAAAAAGTTTTAGACGAATTCAATTGTAAACCAACAGAATTGCCATTAATCTTTGTAACTGATCCTGCAATTCTTGGACTTGGAGTTAAACCAGGTGACATGATAAGAATTACAAGAAAAAGTGGCACTGCTGGTGAAAGTACCTATTACAGATATGTGGTGGAAACTTAATGGCAGAAAATTATAATCAACGTTGGCCCGTCATTCAAGACATACTTCGAAGAGAAGGAATTGCACGACAACATCTTACCTCCTTTGATGAATTTCTAGATAATGGATTACAAAGTATAATTCAAGAAGTAGGACAAATTGAAATTGAAAATGCAGAATATCCTTACAAAATTCAACTTGGAAAAATTAAACTTCAACAACCACGAATGATGGAGCTAGATGGTTCTATCACTCATGTAACACCTGCAGAAGCAAGATTGAGAAATATTTCATATGTTGCACCAATCATGATGGAAGCAAGTGTTGTTGAAGATGGTAAAACTCTTGAAACACGTTTTGTTCATATTGGCGATATGCCAGTTATGGTAAAATCACATGCATGTATTCTAAATACATTCACTGATCAAAAATTAATTGATCATCAAGAAGATCCACGTGACCCTGGTGGATATTTCATAATTAATGGTTCTGAAAGAGTTGTTGTTGGGCTAGAAGATCTTTCTTACAATAAAATTATTGTTGATGCAGAAAAAGTAGGAGGAAAAATAGTTCACAAAGCTAAAGTATATTCTTCTATCATTGGTTATCGTGCAAAATTAGAACTTATCATGAAAGATGATGGTATGATTGTCGCAAAAATTCCTGGTTCTCCTGTAGACATTCCAGTTGTAACTTTGATGCGTGCACTTGGTTTAGAATCTGATAAAGATATTGCAGGTGCAGTATCACTTGTTGATGAAATACAAGATCATTTGGAAGGTTCATTTGAAAAAGCAGGTGATGTTCCAACTTCAAAAGATGCAATTGTTTACATTAGTAAAAGAATTGCACCAGGAATGTTAGAAGAGTTCCAAATTAAAAGAGCTGAAACACTTCTTGATTGGGGTCTATTACCTCATTTAGGTAAACATCCTGAAAATAGAAAAGAAAAAGCTCACTTTATGGGAGAAGCAGCATGTAAATTATTAGAATTAAAGCTAGGATGGATTGAACCCGATGACAAAGATCATTATGGAAATAAGGTCATCAAATTTGCAGGTCAAATGCTTGCTGATTTGTTTAGAACTGCATTCCGTAATCTAGTTCGAGACATGAAATATCAATTAGAGCGTTCTGGTCAGAAACGTGGAATAAATGCTGTTGCTGCAGCAATAAGACCTGGAATTGTTTCTGATAAACTAAACAATGCAATTGCCACTGGAAACTGGGGTAGAGGACGTGTTGGAGTTACACAATTACTTGATAGAACCAACTATCTTTCGACTATCAGCCATTTGAGACGTGTACAATCTCCTCTAAGCAGAACTCAACCAAACTTTGAAGCAAGAGATCTTCATTCAACACACTTTGGTAGAATTTGCCCTAGTGAAACACCTGAAGGTTCAAACTGTGGACTGGTAAAGAATTTAGCATTATCTGCAATTATCTCTCAAAATGTTCCATCTGAGGAAATCGTTGAGAAACTATTTGACATTGGTGTATCGGATTTAGTATCCACATCAAATGATGTTAAGAAAGATGGTACTAGAATATTTGTTGATGGAAAATTAATTGGATTCCACAAGGATGGACAAGGCTTAGTAGAGCAAATGCGTGACTTTAGAAGAAGCTCAAAAATTCACCCACATGTTGGAATCTCTATACACAAACCTGAAGAAGAAGGAGCAACTCAAAGACTATATGTTAATTGTAATGCTGGCCGTGTACTAAGACCTCTTGTAATCATTAAAGATGGCAAAACTTTACTTTCACAAGATATTCTTGAGAAAATTTCTAAGAAGTTAATCTCCTGGAATGATCTAGTAAGAATGGGTGTTATTGAATTACTAGATGCAAATGAAGAAGAAAACTGTTATGTAACCTTTGATGATAAAAACACAAAAAAATTCACACATATGGAAATTTTCCCATCTGCAATTCTTGGCGCAGGTGCTTCAATTATTCCATATCCTGAACATAATCAATCTCCAAGAAATACTTACGAATCTGCAATGGCGAAACAAAGTCTTGGATTCTCAACTCCTATGATGAATACTAGCACATATGTTCGTCAACATTTGATGTTATATCCACAAGGTCCAATTGTTTCAACACGTGCAATGAACTTACTTGGAATGGAAGAAAGACCTGCTGGTGTAAATTGTGTAGTTGCAGTATTACCATTTGATGGATATAATATTGAAGACGCAATTGTATTGAATCGTTCATCTGTTGATAGAGGATTATTCAGAACTTTCTTTTATAGAATTTATGATACTGAGGCTAAACAATATCCTGGTGGAATGAGAGACAATTTTGAGGTTCCAAATGCAGACGATAATGTTAGAGGTTACAAAGGTGAAAAAGCATACAGAATGCTAGAAGATGATGGAATCGTAGCAACTGAATCTGCTGTTGAAGGTGGCGATATTTTGATTGGAAAAACTAGTCCTCCAAGATTTATGGAAGAGTATAAAGAATTTGAAACAAGCGGCCCATACAGACGTGATACATCAGTTGGTGTAAGACCTTCTGAACACGGTGTTGTTGACACCGTTGTAATGACTCAATCAAATGAGGGTGGAAAGATGTACAAAATTCGTGTACGTGATATGAGAGTTCCAGAGATTGGTGATAAATTTGCATCCAGACATGGACAAAAAGGTGTACTTGGAATTTTAGCAAAACAAGAAGATCTTCCTTACACTGATCAGGGAATTCAACCTGATGTTTTGATTAACCCTCATGCATTCCCATCTAGAATGACTGTAGGAATGATGATGGAATCTGTATGCGGAAAAGCTGCAGCTCTTAGAGGAAAACAATTTGACGGTTCTGCATTTGTTGGAGAAAAAATGGATGTTGTGAAAGAGATTCTTGATAAAGAAGGTTTCAAGTATTCTGGTAAAGAAAAAATGTATGATGGTAGAACCGGTAAATCATTTTTAGTTGAGACGTTTATTGGAGTTGTATATTATCAAAAACTACATCATATGGTCTCTGATAAGATACATGCTAGAGCTAGAGGTCAAGTCCAAATGTTGACTAAACAACCAACTGAAGGTCGTGCCCGTGGTGGTGGTCTAAGATTTGGTGAAATGGAACGTGATTGTTTAATTGCATATGGTGCATCAATGCTTCTAAAAGATAGATTGTTAGATGAATCTGATAAGACTGATATTTTACTATGTGAAAAATGTGGATTAACTGGTTACCATGATGCAAGAAAAAGAAAGTTTGTGTGTGCTCAATGTGGTGAAAATGCACCTATATCATCTGTTTCAGTTGCATATGCTTTCAAATTATTATTACAGGAAATTCTCAGTCTTAACATTGCACCAAGATTGAAACTAAAGGAGCGAGTATAATGTCCGTTACATCTACAAAATCAATTGAAGGAATTACCTTTGCAGTGTGGTCCCCTCAGGAAATTAGAAAATATTCTGTTGTTGAAATCACACAACCTGAAACATATGACGAAGATGGTATGGCTGTACAAGGAGGTTT
>JAOMAI010000001.1 GCA_028344155.1 Candidatus Nitrosopelagicus sp. | reverse complement strand
ACCAGTTGTATGGAATTACATTTGCATACGGTCAAAGAGCGTCTGAGGAGATAAAGGCTGCAAAGCGTGTAGCAAAATTACTCAAATTAAAAGAGCATAAAATTCTCGACATTGGCTTCATGAAGGAATTGTATGGAGACAGCAATGTTTTAACAAATACGAAGAAAAAGATGCCTAGTAAGTTTGAATATTCTATTGTTGTTCCTATCAGAAATGCAATATTTCTTTCAATTGCCACAGCATGGGCATTTACTCTAAATGCGGAACTAGTTGCATATGGAGCACAAAAAGGAGATACACAATATCCAGATTGTAGACCAGAATTTACTAGAAAAATACAATCTGCATTAAATCAAGGCGAATATGATGGAATTAAAAATAAAATTAGAAAGGAAATTAAAATTTGGTCTCCATATTCAGAAAATATTTCAAAAAGTGATTTAATAAAAAAAGGCTACAAGGTTTTAGGAAATGAAATTTTCAAGACATGGAGCTGTTATCTAAGCGGCAAAATGCAATGTGGAAAATGTGAATCTTGCAATAACAGGAAAATTGCATTTGTAAAAGCAAAGATTACAGATAAGACAAAATATTTGAAATAAGATTAGAGTATTTTTCTTTTTAAAACAAATCTACGGGCGCCCATATACCATCCAGCAAAGATTGCACCTACTATTCCCCAAAATATCCAATTAAGTGAGCCTTGATTAACAGTTTGTTCTTCTGCCATACTACAGTCGGTTATTTGTGATGTTTGTTCACATTCCCATCCATACGACATCACTGAATCTTCAAAGAATGGGTTGACTTGCCATGAAATAACTATTGCAATTGCAATTACTATTGCAAATTCAATAATAGACCATGAGAAAAATGGCCATGATTCACCTGGAACGTGTATATTATTTCTTGCAGGCATGATGAATTTCTAATTAGGGGATTATTTAATTTTTGATAGAGGATTATTTGACATACAGAGCTTTTATGAGCTCTTCTTTGGTTTTTTGATCCTCAAATGTGCCTCTAAATGCCGATGTTGTGACTTTTGCATCATTTTTGACGCCTCTCATCTTCATACATAGATGTTCAGCATCTGCAACAACTGCAACACCTTTTACACCTTGAGCATAAAGTTCATCTGCAATATTTTTAGTAATTCTTTCTTGAATTTGGAGTCTCTTTGAGAATTTTTCAACAACTCTAACTAGTTTAGAAATTCCAAAGACGCGACCATTTGGTACGTATGCAATTTGAATAGTTCCGTAAAATGGTAACATGTGATGTTCACACATTGAATAAAATTGAATATTTCTTGCAACTACTGTTTCAGAATCTTCAGAAAATTGCACAGATAATTCAGAATCAGAATCATAGCCACCAAATATTTCACTATATGCATCAGCAATTCTTTTAGGAGTATCCTTTAGACCCTCTCTAGTAGGATCTTCACCGATTTCAATGATAAGTTCACGTACTAGTTTTTTGACACGCTCTTTATCCATGTGTCATTTGGTTTGAAAGGTTATTTTAAAGGATGTGAATTCCTTAGGCACAGTTATTCTTGAATAATTATTTCCTTTTTGTAGAACATACCTGAGATCATAAAGACAACACCCAATATTCCAATCAAAGATCCAACAAATTCAATTGTCGATACTACTCCTTCAGCAAGTGGTGCTATGGCTAATGCTATGAATGCTCCAAAAATTACCATTGGTAATCCAACACCAAAAATGATTGCTTTTGAAGTCATAAAGAAAAACGGGATTGAAATCTATATGAAGTTTATGTTGACTTTTGTACTATTTTCTCTGCTTTTGTTAGAAGTTGATCTATTAGTTGCAGTTTTGAATTAATTTTTCGTTCAGAATCATCTAGATTATTTCTCATATTATCAATTACACCCATCGCTTTTTCCACATAATATAGTGCAGCATTACTTCCTTTTGCTTCAGAATGAAGTAGTTTTGCTTTAGTCTCTAATTGAGCAAGTTCGGATGTAATTCTTTGTTTTTGGGATAATTGAATTTCATCAACATCAATTTGGTGTAAATTATTTCTATTGATTTCTTGTATATCATTATGTATTGTGATTACTATTCTGATTTGTTTTGTGATTTGAGATGTAGAATTTGAGGAAACTAGTTGTGTTTTTGTATTTTCTAGTTGTTTAACATAATCTAGTAAGCCAGAGGTTTTAGCTTGAACAATTAGTGTATTAATTCTATCAACATATTTTTCAGCTAATGCTTGTGCACGAATTATTTTATTTTTCTCATTAATTGATTGAAGTGATTTATAGATTTCAAGTCCTTTCAAAGCAATCTGATCAATTGTTTGTTTTGCTTTGTCACTTTCACCTTGTTGATTATTTTGTTTTGCAAGAGATATGAGATTTTTCATTACTGAGAAGTCAACATCTGCTCCAATTTTATCAGATATTTGTTGGAGTTTTTGATAATTCATTTCATATCTTTTGATGATTTGAGAGTGATCAGGTAATGATGCATCTTGTGCCTTTGTTTCAGCTATCTGATTTAGCATCTGGCTGATTTGTTTGATTTTACTCATTGAAGAAATGAAATGTTCTCTTGCAGATTTTACATCTCCGTCTTTGATTGCAGCCTCTAATTGATCAATTTCATAAACACTTTTGTCATAGATCTCAAGAACTACTTGCCTGTTTTTCCAATCTTGAGTATTATTATTTTCCATTTCATCGATGTTATGTTTAATGTAACGTTTTGCTTTTTCAGCAATATTCAACATATAATCTAAATCAGATGAAGCGTCAACTTGCATAGCTGATGTAGGCAACAAAAGACCAGCAAAAGCAAAGATTGCAATTATACCATAAATTTTATTCATTTTTGTCATCCTCTACATTTGTTAATTTTATGAGGTTTTGCTGGTCTTTTTTAGTGATTTCAATTAATTCATATCTTTCTAGTCTTTTTACTGCTCTCCACATTGTTGTTCTAGGCAAGAGGAATTTTTTCCTAAGATCACTTTCTAATGCACTACCACCATTTTCATGAATAAATTTGATTATTTCTTTATCGTCTTCTCTGAGATCTGGCATTTCTAGAATCTTTTCAATATTGAAAGGTTCA
This sequence comes from Candidatus Nitrosopelagicus sp., assembly GCA_028344155.1. GTDB lineage: Archaea > Thermoproteota > Nitrososphaeria > Nitrososphaerales > Nitrosopumilaceae > Nitrosopelagicus. The sequence goes on along the minus strand of JAOMAI010000001.1, from coordinate 72,491 downwards.
TTCTTTTCTAAAACCGTGGTTTGAGAAGATGAAACAATTTGTTTTGGTTTATTTTTCATCTTTACTGCAATTGCAGCAATTGCAGCAATTGCTACAGCAGCTCCACCTGCAACATACATCATAGAATTATCATCTACTCCTTTTACGGGAGTTTCTGCAGTTGGTAAAACCTGGGACGATTCTGCGACTGCTAAGAAATATGTAATTTCAGCAACTCCACTGGGAAGTAAAATTTTGGTTCTTTCAGAATCAACATTCATGTCAATAGGAAATGTTGACATTCCTACGATGACGGAGTTTTGTGGCATTACCACATTAAATTCAACTGGAGAATCTATCTCAAATGACCAAATTTTTCCATCTTTTGAAATTAGCGAATATGTATCATAATTAATCAGAATGTTTGAAGACCCCAGGGTTTCAACTTGTAAAATATTTTTTTCAGATTGAGTAGTTAAAAGAAATCCATTTTCGTCTTCTGCAACAAGATTTTCTAGAGAATCACCATATAGTGAAACTTCAGTATCAGGAAGAAATGGATCAGATTCTAAAGAATAAGTGACATGTGTTGAGCCATCAGGAAAAAGGAAGAAATCGAGGGTTCGAGTTGAGCCAAAAGAGTGCTGTAGCGGTACCGACATAGCAAGCAGAATTAGGACGAAAACTGCTAGGGGTACGCGAGCCATCAAAATCAGGGCTTCGGTTGGGCTTAAAAGCATTCCATCATTCTTGGAATCTTCCAACCAACCACAGCAAGCTGACTCTTGGTTCATTTCTAATACCTCAGATTCATCGAATTTAGGAGATTTTGGAAGTTTTTGAATTCATCAAAGAATTTTAGACCTTTTTCAGTTATCATGAATTTGCGATTTCTATCATCACGTCTTGTTTCGACTAAACCTGCATTGATCAATTTTTCACATTTATCAAGAACGGCATAGTGAGATAGGTTTGCTCTTCTGGAGATTGCAGACACAATGACGCCCTGCTGGCCTCCATTCATGGTAACATCTAAGATGTCTCCCATTATTCCCATTTCGGATCTGTATTGTTGTTTTGACATGGTCTAGTTTAAGATCAAGAGCTTTATGAGGAACATTTTGAAATCTCACAGCGGAACGTATAGCGGAACAGGTTTGAAACGGCTAAAAATCGACTAAAAATGGCAATTTTGGCGGCGGGGGCGGAAAATTGTATTTTTTCGTGTGTGCAAAATGTGTGTAAAATTCGTTCTTTCATCTTTTTATTTGAGGAAAATGAAGTTAATTCGTGACTGGATTATTAGGTTCTTCCAAAGAAGACGAAGGTGGCGAAATGATGGAAGAGAGACCAGCTGAATCTATGCCTGAACCACCTCAAGAAATGGGTCAATCAGACTCAGATATTGGAATTTCATCATTGATGAACAAGCGGGCAAAGTTAGAAGAGGCTATCGATTATGTTGGAGGCTTGATTGCAAACCTCAAAGAAAAAAGAACTAATCTTGAAAAAGAGATTGAAGAAGAATCAGTAGACATTAAAAATTTGAAAGAAAAATTAATGAAAGTTAGTGATTATATCGATGAAGAAACACGTGGAATAGAACATCTTACTCAAAAAAGAAACACAGTTGAAAATGAAGCAGATGAAGTTGGTACGTTAATCTCATCAATGAGAGAGAAACTATCAGGTATAGACAAAATCATCGATGACGAAGGAAAAAGAATTACTAGTTTCAAAGAGTCACGAGATAAATCTTCTAGTTTCTAGAAAATTTTACATAAATTTTGATTCAGAAGTTGGTACGTTAAATTGTTCCAATCCAGTTGATGGTACTGAAGGGAACTGTTCTCCTGATTGTGATTCTGCGACTGCTGCTGCTTCTGCAAGAATACTATCAGATTCGGCGTTTGTTGATTCTTCAACTCCAAAGGATGATCCGCTGCTGCTGAAGGTTTCAGTCATTAGCCCACCTAACATCTCAGTCATTCTACCAATCTCTTGATCTGCACCTGGCATGAATTTAACAAGTGATGATTTGAGTCCGTTCATGAGACCAATTGTTGGCATTAAGGTGGTGACTGTATCGCCCAAGTCGTGGAAGGTTGTTAATCTTAATTCAATTCTTTCTAATCCCATTTTGGCATTAGACATTATTTTGTTAACTTTACGAACTTCAACTAATTCATTTGATAATACTTTACTTGAATAGGTATCGTGTGCTTGTTGAGCAACGACGATTTTTTGGAAAATTTTCTGGTCTCTTTCTTGGAGTTTTTGGCACATGCCATCAAGTTTTCCGATTTGAGCCTGTAAACGTTTTACAGCCATTTCGACTCTTGGTTTTAGTGATCCTTTTGGTTTGAGAGTATCACCGAGTTTGTCCATGAAGCTTTGCTTCTGTGGAGCTGCCCATTTGTCTTGGAAACTTGCCATGCGTACTGTTCTGAAATATGTTATTAATTTCCGGTGTGAATAATGGTTCACAACTTATAGAAATTGTATGACTAGAATTAACAAAATGACTATAATCTGGGAAATTCATGCCTAAATTATGAACAAAATGGTGGTTGTTGGAGGTATTGTCTTAGCATTAATTGTAATTTCCATGGCATATGGCGCATCAATGAATCCAAGTGGAAATGACCAAAAACGCTCAGGTGGAGAAGAATGGGATTTTCGAATATCAGGTCCAGAGTTTCATGACAAGCCAACAATCATGGCTGGATTAGGAGTAATAGAAGGAGGAACATATGAGATTGGATTTGTCCCTATGGGAGATTCACCAAAGAATATCAGACTGATTATTGAGGGAGAGATTCCAGAAGATCAAAAATATTATTTGGATGATCCTGTCAAAAGGGAAATTTTTTCTGAAGAATTTATTTTGCAACGAGATTTGGTGGATACAGGTATTTCAAAATATTATACTTGGGAGTATATTGGTCAAAAATTTGTACAGTTCCCAGAAACAGAAGGAGAAGCAAATTACGAAATAACTATTCTAAGAGGTGGAAATTTGGAAGGTTCTGTCAGCATCTCACTAAGCAAGGTAGATAGAAGTATCTAGGCTGAATAAGGTGGGCGTGGCCCTTTGGCAAAGCAATGTGAGATTCCCTCACTTGTAAGCATCAATGTGCATTAACTCTATTTTCTGCTCTGCAGGACCACGCAAGTCTAATCGATAGGATTTACATCCTTCCGCATTAATTACCATATGTTATAATCATATTTAAGAGATTTGACAAATTATTACAAAAAAAACTAGGCTTTTTTGAAAATTAGAATTGATTCGATCGTTTCTTAATTATAGTAGGTCAAATAATCAGGGACATGACAATTGAGGATGAAAAAAAGAAAGGCGGATTATCCTTATTTGCAAAACATGCGGTTCAGTTTTACATCGTTGGTGCAACCGGGGTTCTAGTAAATTTAGGAATTTTATATCTTCTAACAGATATCGGAGGATTTTGGTATGTTGCATCTCAAATTATTGCGATCTCAGTTTCAATTACTACAAATTTCTTTTTCAATAGATACTGGACTTTTGGCAGTTTTGTAAAAGATCAGAGAAATTCAGTCATGTATGTCAAATTCATCATAGTTAGCGCAATTGGAATGGCAATTCAATTAGGAATTACGGTCACTCTAGTAGAAAGTAGTGCATTTTATCACATGTATGGAGCAGGAATTGGAATTGCAGTCGCCAGTGCCATAAATTACGTCCTAAATAGAAGAGTTACCTTTGGAATAAAGTTCAAGAATTAAATTTGATGAGAACAGAGTGAGTTTATCGTGAATGCTAGGAAAAAACAGAGAATTGAGATAATTGGACTTTTAGTAGGAGTCTGGTTTATTTTATCACTTCCACTTCCATGGCTGATAACAACACCCGATGTAGCACAGCAACAACTATTGATTATAGTTCAAATGACTGGATTGATATCAGTTCCATTTGTCGGCTTAGCCATAGCATGGACTCTAAAGCCAGAATTAGCAAATAGAGATTTGAAGAATGATTAGTGAATTACCCTTTAAATCAACAATACCAGAATTAGGAAAAATTATTGATGGAGTTGTAAAAGCTAGTGAAAAAGTTCTCGAGGTTTATGAAACAGATTTTTCAACTGAAAAAAAAGATGATGACTCTCCAATAACTCAAGCAGATATTGAGAGTAACAAAATTCTAAAAGAGGTTTTGGGGCAGACTGGAATTACTATTTTATCTGAAGAAGATGTGGATGATAAAAAAAGATTATCAGAAGAAAAGATTTGGATTATTGATCCGCTGGATGGAACCACCGATTTTGTAAACAGGACAGGAGAGTTTACAATAATGGTAGGATTGGTTGAAAAGCAAAAATCTGTTTTGGGTTTGATTTATTGGCCTATAAAAAAGAAGATGTATTTAGCTGAATCTGGAAAAGGTGCATTCCGCCATGATGAAGAATGGGAGAAAATTGAGACCACAATGATGTCAGAAATGCAAAATTGTCATGCGTTAGTCAGTAGACATCATCTTTCAGAGAAGGAAAAGAGATTGCTGGATGAAATGGAAATTTCAGTTGTCACAAGTATCGGTAGCTCACTCAAAGTTACAGAGATTGCATCAGGAAATGCAGAAATTTATCTGACAACTACAAATAAAATGAAACAATGGGACACTTGTGCCTCTAATTGCATAATTTCAGAAGCAGGAGGCAAAATGACAGATATGTTAGGTAACGAATTATCGTACAATACAGAGATAGTAAATCATGAAAAGGGAATATTGGTAACTAATGGATTGATTCACCAAGATGCTCTAGATGCTATTTCTAGATTAGATTCTTAGATTTCAAAAATTCTAGTACTTCTGCAGCACTCTCATCAAGAGATTTGTTTTCAGTATCTAGTACCAAATCAGCATTGTCTGGTGCCTCATATGGGTCGTCAATTCCTGTAAACCCTTTGATTTCTCCTGAACGGGCTTTGGCATACATTCCTTTAACATCACGCTCTTCACATTGTGCTAGTGAAGCATTGACATAAACTTCAAAGAATTTTGTGTCATCACCAATAATCTCTTTTGCGTTTGCACGATTCTCTTTGTAGGGACTGATTAATGATACACCCATTGAAACATTATGCTTTAGGAGTAATTTTGACAAATGAGCAACTCTTCTGTTATGCTCATCTCTTGCCTCTTTTGAGAAGTCTTTTGGAGAGAACCATTCTCTTAGTTCATCACCGTCTAAAATAGCCAAATTTGGTATGGTTTCAGCAAGTTTTCTTACTATGGTGGTTTTACCTGAACAAGGCAATCCGGTCATCCATAAACAAAAGGCCATGTAAATGGCAGAGAAATTACCGCTTAAGAATGTTATTTTGCCCAGTCTTGAGATTCTAGATAATCAATGTCTTCTAAAAGAGAGGTCACCTTTTCTGCAATTGCCGATATAGACTGGAACTGCTCAAACATTTCTTGTTCTTCTTCTCTTGAGAGAATTTCTTTTTCTGCTTTTTCAAAAAATGCTTCTTCTCTTTTCATGTGTTCTATCAGAAACGTCGAATATACACTCAAAAATCTAGCAACCGGTTCACGTTTGTCTTGACCTTCTTTCCATAATTTGAGATTTTTTGAAATTGATCTTGCTATATTTCTGCTAAATTCATGTTCAATTAACAATTCACGAATTTCCTTATTCAAATGATCGTATGTTGCAACACATGGAAAGTATGAACCTTCTTCTCTTGTAAAATGTACAGAATCTAAAAATTCTGCAATTAGAAAATTAATCTTATCAATATCAGAAAATGGGATATCTACTCCGTCGTACAATGCTTTGTATGATTTTGTAATTACTTTTTCAAGACGTAGAATATCTTGATGTTCATTTCTTAGAAACTCACTAGCACTCATAATTCTAATTTTTTTTCTTGGAGAAAATGGATTTTATTTTTTCTTTATAGATATCAAGTTCCATCTTGAGGTTTTGAACCATTTCGTCAGATTTATCGCCCATGAAAATTATAGAAATTTCAGATTTTTAAAGAGATCTATACGCCTAATGTTTCAGATTTTGAGATGTCTAGATTGACCTTATCTCCAACAGATAATCCAAGCTGCTTGTATTCGTGCATGTCTAGTTTAATTGATGTTGTTCCTGGTGCTGCACCGCCCATCATGCCTGGCATTCCACCACCAGAGATCATTTTGTTAAGATTTTTCATCATGTCATCCATGTTAGAAAATCCCATAACATTTGTTGTAGATGGATTTGGAGGTTGATTTCCTTCTGCCATATCTTTGGCTAAAGAAAGAGTAACTAGAACATATGGAGCACCGTCTGGTGCTGCATCAATTCTCATAACTACAAACTCTTTTCTCATATAATTTACCTGTAAAAATCCATATTTTAACTATTCATGTTTTTCAGTTTTTGGTCTTTAATTTCATTTAGTTCGTCTTCAAAGAAGAATTTATCTTCAAAAGCAGGTTTTAGATCATCAAGCCATATTGCATTTTCATCATATTTTGCAAAGAATGGACGGTTTACCCACTCAGGATTTCTTCCCTGAAGCATTCTTAGTACAATAACTTTGGTTCCATTTATTTCAGAAACACCATCAATCTGAACTTTACCAGGAGTAGCAGACATACTTGGACCTCTAACTGTTCTTCCTAATCCACTTACTTTTTGAATTGCATGTTGGAAGATTTGATGTGCTTTGACTAGTGGGATTCCAAAGTAATGTTGTGCACCAGTATCTCTTACAACAAACATGTAATATGGAATACAACCAAGCTCCACTTGTTTCTGCCACATTTGAGCCCACATATCTGCATCATCATTAATGTTAGTAAGAAGTGGAGATTGGGTTCTAATTTGAGCACCTGTCTCTCGAACATTTTTGATTGCAAGTTTTACAGCACCTGTTTTTAATTCTGCCAAGTGATTAAAATGTCCCATTATTGCAAGATGAACTCCTTTTGAGTTTACTCGTCTAAATGTTTCAAGTGTCTCTTCAGCATCATCATCAGAGATGAATTTGTATGGCCAATAAGACAAAGCTTTTGTTCCTATTCGAATTGTTTTAAGATTTGGTAAATCTGCATCTAAAATTTTATCAATATATGTAGAAAATATTTTTGCCGGCATAATCATTGGATCTCCTCCAGTAAACAAAATATCTGAAATTTCTGGATGTTCTTTTACATATTGTGCTAAATCATCTCCTTCTTGCATCGCAAATTTCATTTGATCCATACCAACAAACTGTGGCCATCTAAAACAAAAGCTACAATATGCATGACAAGTTTGTCCTTGACTTGGGAAAAAGAGAGTTGTTTCTTTGTATTTATGTTGCATTCCATAAAGTTTAGTTCCGTCTTTTAGCATCGGAACATTTAGCTCCATTTGACCAGCTGGATGTGGGTTTAATTGTAAACGGATTTTATTTGCCATATCTCGAAGTTCCTCTCCAGATGGTTTATTTTTCAAAGTTGAGGCCATCATTTCATAATGTTCTGGTTTGAGCATGCCTTTTTGTGGAAATGTTAGATTGAACATTGAATCACCTGGTACATTATCCCAGTCAATTAATTGCTCAATTACGTAATTATTTGCCTTGAAAGGTAAAACGTGCCCAACTACCTCCATTTCAAAAATCTGCTCTTCTGTGAAATTTTCAATTTGTGGAATTTTTCTTAGATTTGAGAGTGTGTACGACTTGATCTTTGGTGAAGAATCCACTGTCCAGATCGATTCTTGCTGGTTACTTGTTTGAGCCATTCCATAATTACGATAAATCCTCTGTTAAACTTTAGGATCTGGCATTTACGAAGAGATTATGCCTGAAAATGCATATTTTTGAAAAAAATTGACAGTTTTTTAAAAACTTGACGACAAATCTACTAACTTAAGTTTAGGATTCTCAAAAAATATTAGAGATGGCAGAAGAAATTAGTGAAATTTCAGTTGGTCAATTTGATACAGTATCACAGTTGATCGCATCGTCAGTATCATTACAATTAGCTGTAATTGGACTAATAATTGGAATTATTGTAATTAGTGTAGTTTATAGAAAATTTTCATTTTGGATTAAAACTCAAAAATTAAATCATACAAGACCACACGTTGCAAGATTTGCAAGAAAAATAATTTTGCCATTTTTAGCAATTGCCTTAATTTCATCAGTCAATATGTACATTCAAGTTTTTGAATTATTTGATGAAGAATCAACAACTATGCAAATAGAAGGAGAATTAGCACCTAGTGAAGTTTTTGCTAAAATGCTAAACACGTTGAACATTTTGGTGATAGGATATACAATTTCACAGTTAGTTCCAATAGCATTAACAAAACGTGATAGTTCACGTCTTGAACGTGAAGATTTTGAAGCCTGGAGAGAAATGAGAGGATTTCCAGATGATGCTGATGATTTATTTCATAAATTATACAAATGGATTCCACCGAAACAAAAACCGGATGATCTAACTGAAGAAGAATTCAATAGTTACTTACAAACCGAAGAAGGAATACAATATTTAGAGAATTTTCGTACATCAAGAGGAGCTCCTATTGGGAGCTATGAAAAAAATTCTAAAGAACCTTATGAGAAGTGGAAAAAATCTGAACGCAAAAAATATCAGTTATACTTTGAAGCTTGTGTAACTGGAAAGAATGTATCAGGAAGGAAATTATTTCCAGGCGTATTACCTGAGGAGATTTATCCTATAGATATTTGGAGAGAACAGAAAAGAAATTCAGGTTTTGAGTCAATAATTTCAGGAAATAAACCACCAGGACACTCACGTAAACAAAAAGAAGGTGTTCCAAAATCTGCAAAACAGGTTTTACCAATTTTAATTTTTGTTGGAGTATTAGTTGGAGTAGTATCATGGTGGGAAGTGGATTTGATAGTTCTGGCAACTGCGACAGGAGGACTTGCATTTGGTATTGGATTAGCACTAAAAGAAACGTTAGAAAATTATTTTTCTTATATTCTTATCAGAAAAGATAAGGTTGTAAAAGAGGGAGATAGAATACAATTACAAAGTGGATATAATGGATATGTACATAAAATTACACCAAGAGTGACATACATTCGTCATGGATTAAATGAATCAGTTGCAATTATCCCTACACGACAATTGGTTAGCGCAGAAATAATTAATTATACAAAAGAAATCAAACTTGTTCCTGCAGTAGTAAATGTTGGTGTATCATATCTGAATAATCCAAGACAAGTTACATCAATTTTAGTTAAAGTTGGAAAACGTGCTATGATTGAAGCTACAGATGCTAGAGGAAGACATCTTGTGAGACAAAATAGATGCCCATATCTTGAAGAAAACAAACCTAGTTGTGGATGTGACAAAGACATTCACGTAGATGTAACACAACCAGTGGTACGATTTGACAAGTTCAATGATTCATCTTTGGACTTTTCAATGTGGGTTTACGTAAGAGATTATGGTGCACAATTCAAGACAAAAAGTGATATGCGTTTGATTATGTATGAAGAGTTCAAAAAGTATGACATTAGAATACCATGGCCAATACGTACAGTTTACCAAGGTGATGAAAAACGTGAAGAACAGGAAATTAATCAATTAGATTCCAAACGTAATGAAGTAATGGATGAGTATGGATTAGGCGATTTAGGTCGCGGCGAAGCAGGAGATGAATAGTAATGATTAATTTAATTAAAAAAATGAAAGTACATATTGAAAGACCATATTAAATTCATTTTAAAAAATTCAATAATTTTTGGTTTAATTTCATTTGGATTTTCAATAATTGGAGGATTATTTCCATCAAGTGAGCATACGTCAGTGATTGGCAATCCACTAGTAGTCAGTGGAATTACTATCGAGCACATAGTCGGGCATATTTTCTGGGGTGCAGTAATAGGATTAGGCACATTAAGTATTAGATATATCGTACTTGGAGGTAGTTTTGCTATTTTGATAGACGCGGATCATCTACTACAATTTTTAGATATTGAGTTAGTTTCAAGAATGAGTCATTCAATTCCATTTGCAATCATAGCATCAATGATTTTTTTCTTAATTCTTCGAGGAAAAGATTTGAGATTGTGTGTAGTTGCATTTGGTGCTGTTTTATCACATATTGCATTTGATATTTTCCTTGCAGACGTTGCATATAGAACAGATACAGAATTTCCACTATTTTCACCATTTACCTTGGAAGCAGTGAAATTTCAGGGATTAGACTGGCTTGGAATTCAGATTGTAGGTGTAGTAATAGTTGCAGTAATGAGCTATTTAGTTAAAAGAAAAGAAATTAGACTCAAAAATAATCTTACGAAAACTTAAGAATCCGTTTTGATTCGTTGATTTAATGGCAAAGTTTACAATTATTGGTGGAGATGCATCATCAGATTTAGCTAAAAGAATTGCTAGAAAATTAAAATCACCCTATATCAAAACTGAGAAGAAAATATTTCCTGATGGAGAAAGTAAAATAACAATTAACCAAATTCCAAAAAAGAGTATAGTAATAGTTGTTCAATCAACTAACCCACCAGTTGATTCAAATCTTTTAGAATTATTGAGCATTGTTTCAAAGGTGCAAAAATTTTCTTCAAAAGTATATGCAGTAATTCCTTACATGGGATATGCAAGACAAGATAGAGAATTTCTTGGTGGAGAAATAATCACTATAGGTGTGGTTGGAAAATTACTCAAAGCAGCAGGTGTAAAGAAAATTCTCACAGTCGACATTCATAGTAAATTAGCATTAAAAGAATTAAAAATTCCATCAGAAAATGTTTCTGCAATGGAAGTACTAGTCAAACATTTTAAGAAAATGAAAATGAAAGATCCATTGGTTGTATCTCCAGATTTAGGAGGTAAAGAAAGAGCTGAAAAATTTTCTAATCTTTTAAAAACAGATTTCATTGCATTGAAAAAACATAGAGACAGAAAAACTGGAAAAGTGAATATTCTTTCCGGTAAAGTTGATGTGAAAAATAGAGATTTAATCCTGGTAGATGATATGGTTAGTACTGGAGGCAGTATTATGAAAGCAACCCAATTTTTAAAGAAACAAAAATGCAGACGTGTTTTTGTTGCTTGTACGCATGCATTATTGGTTAATGATGCTACAAAAAAGATCAAAAATGCAGGTGTTACTCAAATTATTAGTACAAACACCATACCTGGTGAATCAGCAAAAGTAGATGTATCAAGAGTTATTTCTGATGCATTGAGATGAAAATAACATTATGAAAATAGTTTATCTTGGAACTTCAGCTGCTGCACCGACCGTTGATCGTTCATTAACATGCATTTGTCTTGTTCGTGAAAATGAAGTTTTAATGTTTGATGCAGGAGAAGGAGCTCAAGTTGCATATTTGAAAGCAGGTTTACCATGGAATAAAAAAATGAAAATATTTGTCACACATCTACATGGAGATCATTGTTTGGGTGTCTTGGGTCTTTTACAAACAATGTCATTACAAAAAAGAACAGAAGTAGTTGAGATTTACGGCCCAGCTGGAATTGAAGAATTCATTACTGCAAATATCAAAGTATTAAATTTTGGATTACCATTTCCTATTTTTATAACAATTGTAAATGAAGGCAATGTTGTTAACGAAAAAGATTATCAGATAAATTGTTGTGAGGCACAACATGGAATTACTGCGTATTCATATTGTTTTGAAGAAAATGAAAGAGCTGGTGTCTTTTATCCAGAGAAAGCAAAAGAGTTAGGAATTCCGGAAGGAAAATTATGGCAGGAGTTACAAAATGGTAATTCCGTAGAAGTAGAGGGTAAAAAAATTAACTCGTCACAAGTAACAGGTGAAAAAAGACCAGGTAAGAAAATTGGAATTTCAGGTGATACACGTCCTACTGAAAAATTACAAGCGTTTTTCAAAAATAGTGACTACATGAGCTTTGATTGTACATTTTCATATGAACTAAAAGATAGAGCGATTGAGACAAATCATTCAACTGCAAAAGAAGCAGCAGAATTGGCAAAAAATGCAAATGTAAAAAATCTTATTTTAACACACTTTTCAGCAAGATATAATGACGAATCAATTTTACTAAATGAAGCAAAACAGATTCATGAGTCAGTTATAGCTGCAAAAGATCTACTTGAAATTGAAATTTAGATTATTCATCAAATTTTAGAAAGTCAATCTCAGGGATTTCTGTTTCATCAATAGTGTTTTCAACTTGACCTGCAACATCTACTACTGTATCTCCTGCCTTTAATCCAACATCATACAATGTATCACCAACTTGGCTTGTATGCTGATTGTATTCCTTAATGTTAGTGGCATCTGCAACTAATGCATCAAGAACTAATGTGCCTGCAGGAAATTGACTCATTGTTTCAGGTAAGAATAAAATTCCACCAGCTATCAATACTGCGCCAATTATTGCTAATTGTATTTTCATAACAAATGCTGTAAAAATCGATTTTTCATAACTGAGCTAAAAAAAAGCTCTCAAAATGGATAGAAATAGTTAGTTGTCTAATTTGTGATAGAATCAATTACTTGTTCTATGTCGTTTGAGCGTAAAATTATCTTAATTGGGCCTAAAGATGATTCGTTTGCTTCACTGCATAAGGCTACAGTATTTACAAATGCTGCCTGTTTATTGAGATAAAACCAAGTGGAGTCACCGTCACTATTTTTTTTGAGAATACGTTGATAGGTGTTTTTGGTGTTTTTTTCATGAATTGATTTTGAAATTTGTGACAGAATTGAAAAATTATTTGTTTTTCCACTAATTTCTGCATCAGATATTTCTAATTCTATTTCAGGAAAAATGTTATTTATTGCAGATTTTACTTTTTCAGGATCTTCAGAAGGATTGATTTGACAGAAAATTTGAATTGTTGTTTTTTGATTCATTATTCAATCCACTTTTGAAATATTTTGATTGCAGATTTTACCATTTCCTCAATTGTTATATTGTTATTTTCAATTGATTCATCAGCAAGTACAATAATTTCTTCTAAGCCAACACCAATTTCACGATTATCACGTTCTTCAAATTTTTCTCTTGTTAACGGATCATCTGATCTTTTACGTTCACGGAGAAAATTAAATCGTGTATCAGCAGATGCGTTTACAGCTAAAAGTTTTACATTTCCAGTTTCTTTTAGAACATTAATTTCATGTATTGAACGTATACCATCAATAATTATAATTTCATGAGTTGAGTTTTCAATAGAATTTTTAAGTAATTTTGCAATTGCACCTGGTCCATTTTTTTCACGTAAATCTAACATAAGTTTACCAAGATTCTCGCCTGTAGGTTCTAAATTCAATCTATTGGCTTCAGCTCTAACACCATCACCAAGGCTAAAGGTTTCATAGCCACCTTCTTTTAATTTTGAAACAATAGTTGATTTTCCTGCACCAGGCATTCCAGTTAAACAAACAACTAGTTTTGACACAGATTATTTTTGAATGACTAGTCTATGAAGGTAGCGATAAATAATTACTAATATTTTATTTTTCATGAGAGTTTTTGTAGCAGTTGAAATTTCTAATGAGAAAATTTTGAAGAATATTCAAACATTTCAAAAAAATGTTCAGATTAATGCAAAACCTACAAAAATTGATCAAATTCACTTTACTTTGAAATTTTTAGGAGAAATTGATGAAACAAAATGTGAACAAGTAAAAGATATTGTTAAGAAAATGACATTTTCTTCTTTTGATTTATCATTAAAAGGTGTAGGTGGATTTCCAAACTTGAAAAATCCACGCGTAATCTGGATTGGAATTGATAACAATGGTACAGAAAAATTAACTGCTATGGCAAATGAAGTGGGAATGAAATTGACAACACTAGGTTTTGAAAATGATAAAAAATTCAAACCTCACTTGACAGTTTTTAGAGTAAAAAAGAAAATTAATGATATTTCAGTCATAATGAAAGAATACCAGACTATTCAATTTGGTACACAAACTGTGTCAAAAATCAAAGTAAAAAGAAGTGTTTTAAGTCCAAAGGGACCAGAATATTCAGATTTACTGGAGGTTAATGCAAAATGAAAAGTGATATCATAAAAAAATCAAAACAAATAGCAATTCCAAATAATATACTAAGAAAAAAAGTGGATAAAATTGCAAATCAGGTTTTTAGTCTTGTTAACAAAGAAACTGAGAAACAAAAAGCAATTGTGTCAGTGCATTTTGGGGGTTCATATGCAAAAGAGACATGGACCCCAGAAAAAATTGATATTGATATTTTTGTAAAATTCAAAAAAACAACAACTGAAAAAAATTTTGAAACAATTGGTAAAAAAATTGGATTTGATTCGCTAAAAAAATTTAAACCATATGTAAGATATTCAGAACATCCATTTGTTGAAGCAGATATTGATGGAGTAGGAGTTAATGTTGTACCGTGTTATGACATTAAAAAAGGAGAATGGAAAAGCGCAGCTGATAGATCAACATTCCATACGGAGTTTATGAGTGAAAAATTAACTGGTTCAATGAAAGATGACATTAGAGTTTTGAAATGTTTTTTGAAAATTAATGGAATGTATGGTGCAGAGATTGCAAAGCAAGGATTCAGCGGATACGTTTGTGAAGTTTTAGTTTACTATTTGGGTAGCTTTGAAAATGTCTTAAAGAAAATTGCAAGATTACAAAACAATGAAATGATTGGAGAATCTCCTAGAAAATTTGAATCTACAATAGTAATAATTGATCCAATAGACAGAAACAGGAATCTTGGTGCTGCAATATCAATCCAAAATGTTACAAATTTCATCTTAATTGCTAGAAATTTCTTAAAGAAAAATTCAATTTCATACTTTAAAGAAAAATCAAGAATTAAGATTCCTACTGAAATTGCAAAAAATTTACTAATTGTGAATTTTACATACAAAAAAAGGAGCGATGACATTGTTTACGGGCAAATTAAGCGTGCATCCAGCTCAATTGAATCCCAAATGATCAATGAAGGATTTAATGTTCTTAGAAATGATGCAATAGCATATGATGAAACCAATGCTAGTTTATTGTTCTTACTAGAATCACTAACCATATCAAAAAATGAAATAAGAACAGGACCAGATGTGTTTTCTGGTGAGTTTGCAACTAAATTTATCAATATTAATTCTAAAAAATCAAAATTAATGTGGACAGATAAGGAAGGGAAATTGCAATCATTACAAACCCGAAGATACGAAAATGCCAAAACATACCTTAATGATTTAATTAAAAATCATATTGGGCAATCAGGAATTCCAAAGGGATTAAGAAATGATTTCAAAAAAGGATTTAAGATAACGAGTGGAAAAGATAAACAAAGCAAATCTGTTAAAAAGAGCATTTCAAAACTGATAACTACTGATGACACAGCATTTTCAACCAATTAGCGTTTTCAATAAAGAACCTTACAAAAAAATTCTAGCATTCCCAGAGGGAAAACAAGCTGAGATTAAAAAACGATTAGCAGAATTAAAAAAATTAGGAATTACTCATGTTTCATTCACTGGACCGTTACAGATTGAAAAATGCCAAATTCTTGGAAAAGGATATGTGGGGATGGTTGTGCTTGCAAAAAAAGACAAGAATGTTGTAGCGTTAAAAATTCGAAGAATCGATTCTCCACGGAAAAATATGACAAATGAAGCTAAATTACTCAAAATCGTAAATAAGATTGATGTAGGTCCAAAGTTTATCAAAAATTCAAAAAATTTTTTGATAATGGAGTACATTGAAGGTGAGAAAATTATTGATTGGGCGAAAAAACCTGAAACAAAGTCAGAAGAAATTCGTTTAGTACTGAATAATGTTTTGAGAGAATGCTATCTTTTAGATAGTATAGGATTAGATCATGGAGAACTAAGTACAATTGACAAACATGTGATTGTTGGAAAAAATAAAAATACAATTATTGATTTTGAGAGTTCAAGTACTAACAGAAAACCATCAAACGTGACAGGTGCAACACAAGCAATTTTGATTGGAACGGGATTGGCAAAAATTATTCAAAAAAAAATAAAATTACCAATAAAATTAAAGATAATTAATCTAACTAGAGAATATAAAAAAAATCCAACAGCAAAAAACTTTGAAAATATTACTATTGGATTAAAATTACAAACTGCAGGTAAATATGAAAAAGAGGTTTCATCTTTGTATTTAGATAAAAAACTTGAACCATTGATAAGAAAAATTGGTCCATGTACAATGAGAATTACAAAAAATCCATACCAAACACTCGTGGAGGCAATAATCTATCAACAATTATCAGAAGCATCTGCCACAGCAATTACAAAGAGATTTCTAAAACTTTACAAAAAATTTCCGACTCCAGAACAAGTTATCAATACAAGTGAAAAAAAATTAAAAGATACAGGAATTTCAGGCACAAAAATCAATTACATTAAAGGATTATCAAAACGAATTATTCAAAAAGAAATTAATTTTGGGAAAATTTCAAAATTAAAAGATGAACAAGTAATTGAAGAGTTAACAAAAATCAAAGGAATTGGAAATTGGACGGCACAAATCTATCTAATGTTTTGTTTGGAAAGAAAAGATGTTTTCCCAGTAGGAGATTTAGGAATACAAAAAGGGATTAGAAATTTGTTTTCATTAAAAGAACTGCCTAATCCAAAAACTATGGAAAAATATTCGGCTAGATGGAAACCAAACCGCAGTATTGCGTGTTGGTATATTTGGAAAAGCCAAAGGATTAATTCAATTGGTTGATGAAAAAGTGATATGAATAATACGATAATTGAGAATTATAATTTTACAAGAAATATTTCCAAGCATGGAATTGTTCTTGGCATATTTTTGGTTTTAACAATTATTCTAACTTTTCCAGTAATTTTAGATTTCACTTCTGAAGCTGCGGGACAAGGATGTTGGGATAAATGTCATATGATGTGGAGAATGTGGTGGGCAGGATTTAGTTTTGAAAATAATTTAGATTTCTATTATAGTCAATACATTTTTCAACCTAATGGTGTTTCCATTGGAGGAAATTTAGCATTATTTACTACAGGAATTGGCGCAATTTTACAAAGTACATTGGGAAGTACATTAGCATGGAATATAATTTGGATTTCAGGATTTGTATCAGGTGGGTATGGTTCTTTTTTATTAGCAAATCATTTCACTAAAAATTTTTATGCTTCAATTATTGCTGGTGTGATTTTTACATTTAGTTCATATCACTTAGTTCATTCTCAATTTCATATTGGTCTTGGAATAATAGTATGGTTGCCATTATTCATTCTAGTTTTATTTAAAATTCTTGAGGAAAAATCTAAAGTGTTGATTGTTTTAGGTAGTATGTTTTTATTTTTAGGAGCTATAACTCACCTATACTTTTTTGTAATTTTAATAATATTTTCAATTGTATTTTTTTCGATATACATATTCAAACAAAAAAATGTGCCGAATAAAACATTCATGCTTAATTTCTTTTTAATTCTAGGCATAGGTGCAAGTGCATCTCTTGTTGTACTGACACCGGGATTTGATTCAATATCACAGTGGGAAGAGGTATCAATAAGGGAACATTTGATGTATTCAACTAGTTTAGGAGCTCTAGTTACTCCAACTGTACATCATACTAGTCAAATTCAAACGGATTATGGATTCTGGATATGGATGCATGAATCACTGATCGATAATGAAGCAGAAACAGTGCCAGAATCAATTGAAAGTTACTCATATCTGGGTTTTCCTGCAATCTTTCTTTCAATTATTGCTCTAAAATTTAGATTTAGATTTACTTGGTTTTGGATTTTTGTTGGAACTGGTTTTGCCATACTAAGTCTTGGACCAGAATTAAGAATTTTTAGTAATCTCACAGGAATTTGGATGCCAGAACGATTTTTGTTTGATTTTGTCCCTGGATGGGATGAAATGAGATCAAGTGGGAGATTTATTATAATGACACATCTTTCTCTAGCAATTCTTTCAGCATTCACAATAAATGGCATAATGAAAAGTAAAATGTTCTCAAAAAAAGTTTTGATATTAATATTAATTGGAATTTTTTCAGTGTTGCTTTTTGACGTATCAGCAAGTCCGTTTCCATCTTTTACAGAAGAAATTCCAGAAATATATGATGAAATTAAAAATGATAAATCAGAATTTGTAATTTTAGAAATGCCAATAGGTTCAGATCAAACTGGTTCACAAAGTTCAGTTCCTATTATTGGATATTATCAAACATTTCATGAAAAACCAATTATTGGTGGGCATGAATCAAGACCAACATTAGATGAATTAGCGCAAACAGATACTTATTTCTTGAAAAATTTCCAAAGATTTGAAAACGATGTTGATATCGTAAAACAAGATTTATCAAAATATGGAATTCCTATTTTAAATTATTATGACATAAAATATGCCATTTTGCATAAGGATTCTCCAATTACTCTGACAGATTCTTCTACAAAACGTGTATCAATTGGTGAAGACGCTATAAACAATAAATCAAATATCATGTCAAAAATTTTGAATAGTGATGAATTGTATTTTGATGATTCTAAAGTTCGTGCATGGAAAATTCCAGAATCTTCTAACTTGGAACCATTTATTCTTCTTGGTGAGGGATGGAGTTGGTTTGATCCAAAGATAAATGCTCGTCCAATGTTTTCTGAATCAGAAATAAAAATAATTAATCCAAATGACAGTAAAGATGAAATTTCAATTATGTTAGAATTAGTAAGCCATGAGCAAAATCGTAATGTTGATATTTTTTTTAATGATGAAAGATTAAACGCATATGATATTAATTCTGTTTCCATTACAAATATTGAATTAGAAAATTTGGTATTAATTCCAGGTGAAAACATAATTTCAATAAAAGCAGATAGTTCTGATAAGGCAAAATATTACAAAAATCACTCTAGAGGATCCGATCATATTAGTTTATTCTGTACTGGTATTTCTGAAAAACAAATTTAAATTTTAGAAATGTGAGTAGAAGGAGCAGATCTTAGTCTCTCTAAAATAGCATCATAGATGAAATAATTAAATCGTGGTGAGACAAAGTGAGTGTATGGGTACATGTTCTATCTGTAAGAAAATTTGTGCAACAGACAGTGATCATCTACACTGTGTAGAAAAAAGACGAATTGAATTAGAAAATTTGCAAGTAAAAGATAGTATAACTGAAAAATTGGATTTAGGAAAAGATCCTAACAATATGGGTAAGGAAATCAAAGCGCTCTTAGGACATATGAATAGAGAAAAAGATACTAAATCTGAATAATTATACTTCTTGCGTAGTTGGTCTTATTAGAATTTCATTCACGTTCATGTGATTTGGTGCTTCTAGTGCAAAAATAATTGCATTTGAAATATCTTCAGCTTGTAAACCTTCCATTTCTTTATGTTTATCAACAAATGCTTGTAATGATTGTTCAGTAATTGTATTGGTTAATTCAGTTTGTACAACTCCAGGTTCAATACTGGTAACTCGAATATTTTTTCGTACAGAGAGTTCTTGTCTCAATCCTTCTGTGAATGCAGCTACTGCAAATTTTGTAGCACAATATACACTTCCAGCAGGAAAAACAACTCTTCCTGCTACAGATGAAATATTTACAATGTGACCTGATTTTTTCTCAACCATTGTAGGAACTGCTGCTGCAGTACAATATAGCACACCTTTGATGTTTACATCTACCATTCTATCCCACTCATCAATTTTTAGAGATTTTACAAAACTAAGAGGCATTAATCCAGCATTGTTTATCAGAACATCAACTGTTCCATACTTTTCAATTGCTTGTTTAACTAAATTATCACAATCAGATTTTTTGGTAACATCTGTTTCACAAATAATAATTTCACCGCCGTCGTCAGTAATTTCTTTTTTCAAAGTTTCTAATCTATCTAATCTTCTTGCTCCAGCAACTATTTTTGCGCCTTTTTTTGCAAGTGCTTTAGCAGTTGAATACCCAATTCCACTAGATGCGCCAGTAATTACTACAACTTTATCTTGTATCAAAGCTGAATTTTATGAAATTCGTTATGACTAAAAATGTTACGTGATTTAGATAAAAAGAAGAGTTAACAGTCGTGCCCGCCACAACCGCATCCACTGTGAGTCTCAGTACCTTGAGATACACTTGGTCTACATTTGGAACATTTGTCTCCTCCATCTGCTGAGAAAAATCCAATTCCACATTCTACACATTTCATGCTTGCCATACAAATTCTCAATATTGTGAGTATTTTATGCTATCCGTTCATTCCTTGCGCAGTTTCTATCATCCACATTTCGACAATACCACCAATTAACAATAATGTAACAACAATACCAATTTCGATTGAAATGATCAGTTTATCGCTTTTAATTTGATTCCAATTTTTTTGAAATACATCTTTTGCAAGTAACGTACTGCGTGACATTGCAAGTGAATAGGACGCCATCTCCATCAATCCAAATGGTGTCAAAAGAATAGCTAGCGGGTTTAGTTGGGCTACTTGGGCATTTGAAGCTGCTATAGCAGAATATGCAAATCCTGTTGAATAAGCAGAAAACAATCCCCAAGCTACACCAAAACCTGGAATAAACATCGGTAATGCTATTGTTGTATTATGTACAAAGATACCAATTCCATCTATAGTATCGATAATTTCTTCAAAGAAACTCATTACCTCCTCGATTTCCTCTTCGGTAGGCTCACTTGTTACAGCAGAGCCACCATATACGGCTGTGAAAATTGCTGTAAAAATGAAGAACAAGATTATTCGTTTCATTGTTAACATGGTGCACGTTTAATCGATCTATATTTGAGGTTTTGTTGTAAAACAGATTTAATTAAAACTCTAATCACTATCTGGAATGGACGAAGAAATTTCCTCAGCGGTTAGTTATGCATTGAATAAAGGATTTCAGATCCATCCAGATGCACTTGAAATTCTACATAAAATTGATGTTAAGGAATTGGCCCAGATTATCAAAGATGTAGTTAAAGAAAAGACAAAACAAAAACAGTTTTTGATAAATGAAGAAGATTTTGAGATTTATCTAGGAATAAAAGATGATGAGGAACATCAGGTGGAGTTTGAGATTTTATCAGATCCTACAGATAAGATTACTTCAGCAGAAGGCGTGGAGGGATATGGTAAATTATTTGCTAGTAGATTTAACAAATTAAAACAGATAATGTCTGATAGACCAGAATCAAAAAAGGTCAAAGATATCGAATCTGTCAAATCAATCACAAAAAATGATGATGAATTATTCGTGTGGGGATTAGTTTCAGACAGAAAATCAGATAGAAATATCACAAAAATCACTCTAGAAGATCCTACCAGTTCAATGGAGATAGTGGTCTTTGAGGGAGACTTGAAAGATACCGCAGATACTTTACTTATGGACCAATTTGCAATGTTTAAGATAGTTCCTGCCAAAAATGGTGGATTTTTTGCAAAAGAGATTCTTCTCCCAGACATACCAGAACATACCACAAATCGCTCAAAAACTGAGACTTATGCTGTATTTTTATCAGATTTGCATGTAGGAAGTAAATTCTTCATGGAAGAAGAGTTATCAGAATTCATCAAATGGATTTCAAGTGCAGACCCAATAGCTAGGAAGATAAGATTTGTCGTTGTGGGAGGAGACTTGATTGATGGAGTTGGTGTTTTCCCAGGTCAAGAAAAGATACTAAATCAAACAACAACAGAAGGGCAATTACAAAAAACATTTGAGGTTTTAGATAAGATACCAAAGCACATCAAGGTCTTTCTGATATCTGGAAATCATGATGCAGGAAGAAAGGCTCTTCCACAACCTGCAATCCCAAAGATGTACAATTCTCAATTATGGGATAGGGAAAATTTCTTCATGTTAGGAAATCCATCAATGGTTTCACTAAATGGAGTTAAGGTTTTGATGTATCATGGTCAATCAATAGATGATGTGGTCAGAACCACACCTGGAGTTAGTTATGACAAGCCAGCTGCTGTGATGAGACATTTTCTAAGAGCTAGGCATATGAGCCCGATTTATGGAAGTAGGACTCCAATTGCACCAGAAACTGAAGATATGATGGTAATTGATGATATTCCGGATATCTTCCATTCTGGACATGTTCATTTTGTGGGTCTTGATATGTACAAAGGGGTTTTGATAGTCAATTCTGGTGCTTGGCAAAGACAGACAGATTTCCAGGAAAGTGTTGGAATTACACCTACCCCTGGAATGGCCATTATAGTAAATCTACAAACAATGAAGGTTTATCAAAAGGACTTTCGTGTTCAAGAGTCAGACTTTATTGAACCAAAACATGCAGAGCCACAACAACTCAGTTAGAGAATATCTTGTAGTAGCATCTCATCTTTGAAGGTAGTTTTTACCATATCTGGTGAGACCGTAATTCTGAATTTCTTTGTATTTCCATGTGTGCCTTGGTGGACGATTCTGCCAGCAATAATTCCTGACATTTCTATCTCACTTAACATTTGAGTGACTCTTCTTTGAGTGAGCTCTTTTTGGCGAATATCTTTACAGAGATTTTTGTATGTTGAATATACTTCTCCTGTGGATATCTCTGATGATTTCATAATTGCTAAGATTAGTAACTTTTCATGTAATGGGTAGGAGCGAAGTGCTACAACCTCTTTGTTTTCCTCAATCTTTTCTGCTGCCATTCTGATATGATCTTCAGAGACGGTTGGCATTTGGGTTCTTTCTGCTATCTCGGCTGCTACTCGAAGAAGGTCTAATGCGCGTCTAGCGTCTCCTGATTCTCTTCCAGCCATAGCAGAACAGAGGTTTAATGCTGCATCTGAGACTATGTTTTGTTCAAATGCCACCTCAATTCGAGCATCCAATATCTCTTTGATTTGTGGTAGATTGTAATTTGTGAATATGACTTCTTCCTCACTCAAACTGCTAATTACACGTGGATCTAGTCTTTCTTTGAAGGTGAGGTCATTTGATACACCAATTAGTGTTAATGAGCCTGTGGTTAGTCGCTCGTTTGCTCTGGTAATCTGGTATAGAACATCTTTGCCTGTTTTTTGGATTAATTCTGCCAAGTAGTCAATTTCATCAATTACGAATACTGCGTTTGTTTCGTTTTTGTCTAAAACGTAGAGAATTCTGTTGAATACCTCACTTATTGATAGACCCGTACTTGGGAGCCACATCTTTTCATCGTTGGTTTTTTGACTTCCTAGGCCTAGTTGTCTTCCAAAGGAGACCAATAGTCCGTATAGGGTTGTCTCTTGTTTTGCGTTTGTATATGCTAGTTTAATTGGAAATGATCCCTCTTCAACCCTTTTTTGGATTTTTGAGAGTACTTTCTTAATTACCAGAGTCTTGCCTGTTCCAGGCTTGCCATACACCAATAAGTTTGATGGTCTTGATTCCATTAAAATTGGAAGTAAAGATTGAGTGATTTTTTCCTGCTCAGGGTCTCTGTGAAGTATCTGATTAGGCATGAATGTAAAGTGAAGTACGTCTCTATTCTTGATTAGAGTTTTGCCGTTTTGGGCTGCATCTAAAAGACGGTCAATTGGATCGATTGTGGTTGTACTCATGTTGAGATCATATTGTATTTCAAAACAACAGTTCAACTGATCTTTTTGAAAAACTTCACAAGACTGATCGTTCTTGTTGACTCTTCTCAGATCGATAGGATCGCTCCCAGACACCTTCATTTCTAATGATAAACTAGATTGTATAATAAAATAAAATAAAATTAGTATGAATATGAATTCTCATTTTAAAAAAATTAGAAAAGATAACACTGGAAAGATAGGTGTGTGGGATATTAAAGAATGAAAATAAAAAATGAAATTTGTGGGGGAATTTTACAAAAAATCTAAAATGCTTGGGGATAGTTAACAACTGTTAAGGACGTGTTAAGGAAAATGAAAAGAAGCCCATTTTACCCCCTAATTTCCAGTCTAGGCGTGAAGATGGCTGTTAACATTGTTAATATCATAAAATCACCCCTTTATTTCCAGTCTAGGCGTGAAATACCCCCAAATTTGGACGGTATACGAGATAGTTTTGTTAATAACAAAAAAACACTCAGGCGTGGGCTAGGCAGTCAATGTTAACAAACCTGTTAGTTAACAAATCTCAGAAGATCAGTTGATGAGTTAAGGTTGGATCCTTATTGATCTGAATGGCAGGAAAAAGAATTAGAATAGATCTAGAGGATAAGGATGGAGCCAAATACAAGTTCAACTTGGAGGGCAACATCAATCGTGATAAAGTCCTCAAAATTTTCGATTTACTAGACTTGATGAATATTGAAGAAACTGCAGACAATCCTGGGGTAGAGTCGGTCGGAGGTAAGATATGGCACATAGTAGACAAGTACTACCCAACCGGCAAATTCACCTCTTCAGACATACTAGAGAAATATGAGGATGAATACAACCAACCAATCAAACTTAGCGTAATTTCGACATATTTAGCCAGATTTACCTCTAAAAACAAGGTTGAAAGAGCCAAAAAAGGTAGAGAATGGGCTTATCACACTCTAAAACTCAAAAATACCGCCCCGAAATTATCAAAAAACTAAGAAATACACACTTTTCGGACCACTAAATGGTCTCCTTCCAGGCCTATTTTGAGGTAATCACCCTTCTGCATCTCTAAATATCGCCTAAATTGCTTAGGTATGGAGATGGTTCCACCTGATGTTATCTTTACTAATTCTTCTGGAACCTCACTCATATCATAATATATGATAAGCTAGTATTAATTAATTATGTTTATAATTATATCATAAATTACAATAGAAAATATGAGTAAAGCCACCAAAAAATCAACATCTCAAACACAATTCAACAAAGTCAGAAAATCCTTCAAATCATAAAATATGCCTTGATTTTAGCCAACTAGGAGGTCTGTGGAGCTATGGTCTGAGGTGCTGTACCTGTTCCAGACAACCTGGAAAGGCCAGTTTGGGTGATTGAGTAGCTGTATGGCTTTGCATTTGTATTTCTCTCCACCAACCCATCATCAGACATCTTCTTCATTGTCCTGGAAATATGCTCTCTACTCTTACCTAATGTGATTTGAATATCACGTGATGTGCGTGACCTGTCTGTGATTAGTCTCAATACTGCCTCAACAATATCACCACTACTCATGTTAGGTGTTCTCTCTACTTTAGGCTGAACTGAGACCTGCTCAGGCACAAGTTGTACCTGTTTCTCTATAACTTGTACCTGTTTTTCCTCATTTCTTACAACATTTTGTGGTATTTCTTGAGAAAAGCTAAGATTTTCTAAGTCAATTGCATCTAATTTAATTTTAAGATCAATTAACTGTCTTTCATAGAACTCTAAACGCTCTGAATCTGCCTTTGTTTGGTCATTAGAGGCTGAAACTGCCTTTAATTTAGAGTAAACGAATAATGTGAATAATCCTCCTATGAAGGCTAACATAAGACCGAATATCACGTCAAGGTCTGGAATCTCAACTAACATGACATATCATGAGGAATTTGTGATTTATCGTGATAGGACAACATTATTTCACACTTAGAGTAACCAAAACCTCATCACACTATTACACAAGAAATATTCCTCATAGGCACAAAATCACATTGCTGTAGTCTGCTTGACTACACGCTCTATCACACTAATGATTTCTTGTTCCTTCTCAGGGAAAACATCACCATCTTTTATCACACTCATTCGTTCGGAGAGTTGTGATATTACATCAATATCATCAGGCAAAACCACGCCTAGTATACCTAGAACTATGAATGAATAATACAGGCCTGAAAGCTTATCCCTAGACTGAGAAACCTGCCTGTAATAGGCGCCTTTAGTCATAGTAAATTCGACATCAGAAAGATTCTTTGATTTTAGAATAATTTCAATTTGTCTCTCTGTAAACAGCGATTTTTTGATGATTTCCTTTAAAATATTAGAAAAATTAGAATTACTAGGGTTGCTCATAGCTATACAAATCTGTATACCGATACTTGAATAAAACTTAAAGGGTCATCATTAAACCTGAAGCATGACTGGAAAAGTAGAAGAATTACTCATTTCTGAGCGTAAAAAATCACCATTACTATTCGTATTAATTGATTCAGAAGTATCTCAGATAGATTCTGCTGTAAAACTGGCCAAAGATGTTGAGCAAATAGGCGCATCATCAATACTAGTAGGAGGTTCATCTGCAACTGATCAGATGGAGATGGCAGAGGTAGTCAAAAACCTCAAAAGCGCAGTAAATATTCCAATTATTCTATTTCCTGGCAACATTACCGGTGTTGTGCCTCAGGCAGACGCCATACTGTTTAGTTCCTTAATGAACTCTGAAAATCCATATTACATTACACAGGCACAAGCTCTTGGTGCTCCAAACGTCCTCAAATTTGGTTTAGAACCTCTCCCAACATCATATTTGGTGATTGGAGAAGGAACATCTGCTTGGTTTGTAGGTAATGTTAGAGGAATACCATTTGATAAGCCGAAAATCGCAGCTGCATACTCTTTAGCAGCCCAATTCTTTGGTATGAGATTTGTCTATTTGGAAGCAGGTTCTGGTGCAAAAACCAACGTAACTCCTGAAATGGTTGCAACTGTAAGAAAGGTCTTTCAAGGATTTTTAATCGTAGGTGGAGGTATTCGTGATGCCCAAACCGCAAAATCATTAACTGATTCAGGAGCAGACGCTTTGGTAATTGGAACCCTTCTTGAGGATAGTAAGAACTTGGAAAAACTAACCGAAATAGCCAAAGCCATCAAAAACTAACCTTCTACATGTCTACTACCGCAAGTTATCTTAAAGAAATCAAGGTTCCTCAAAACTACTCTGAATATTATGAAGAACTATCACAACAGGTCTACAAGGAATTTGAGACCGCAGCAGACGCAAAATCAACACTTTTAGACTCTTCTGGAATAATAGAGCCGAAAATCGCATTTGATTTGGCGGAACGAGTAGCTAAAATGCATGATATTGACATTTCAACACCCCTTCGTGAATTATTAGATAAAACCGGAAAAGAAAACGCTGCTTTGATAATGTCAAAGGAGATTGCATTAGGAAAGTATCAATCACCAGATGCGAGTTTAGAGGACAAATTGGATCATGCAGTTAGAGTCGGATTAGCTATTGTAACAGAAGGTGTGACAATTGCTCCCTTACAAGGAATTAGTGAAATTAAAATTAAAAACAATAAAGATGGTTCTCAGTATCTTTCTGTATCTATTGCAGGACCAATGAGATCTGCAGGAGGAACTGAATCTGCTGTTACAATGTTAATTGCTGATCACGTGAGACGTGCAGTTGGACTCGAAAAATATCAAGCGGATTGTTTTGATGATGAGACTGGAAGATTTGTAGAAGAACTACGAATCTATGAAAGTGAAGCAAAACAAAGTTTTCAATTTCATGTATCTGACGATGACATCAAAACCGTGATTTCAAATTTACCCGTTGAGCTTGAAGGAGAAGGAACAGATCCAGATGAAGTAGTAAATCATCGTAATATGACTCGAATTAAAACAGACCGAGTAAGAGGCGGTGCACTACGTGTACTAAACGATGGATTAATTGGAAGATCAAAAAAACTCCTAAAGCGAATTGAGAAGTATAACTTGGAAGGTTGGGAGTGGTTAAACGATGTTCAAGGTGCTGTTCAAAAAGGTGAATCTGGTGATGATGCATCTGAAAAACGTATGAGAGAAGTAATCACTGGTCGTTCTGTACTATCAATGCCAAACAAGATTGGAGGTTTTCGACTCAGATATGGGCGTGCATGCAATACCGGTTTTGCTAGCGTTGGGCTACATCCAGTGATTGCTGAAATCTTAGATCATACTATTGCAGTAGGAACACAAATCAAACTTGACAAACCAAGCAAAGGCGCAACCGTAGCCTTTGTTGACTCACTTGAGACGCCTATAGTCAGACTCAAAGGAGGCGATGTAGTCAAAATCCTAGATACAGAACATGGAATTCAGATTAAAAATGATATTGAAAAAATTCTACATCTAGGTGATATTCTAATAACATTTGGCGACTTTTTGGAAAATAATGCAGAATTAATCCCAACTCCAATGGTAGAAGAGGTCTGGACCGAATATCTTAAAGCAAAACTTTCCGAACATGACGAAAGACTCGAATTTCTGACAAAGATTCCAACATTTGTTGATGCCATTTTACTTTCAAAAGAACTGAAAATCCCATTACATCCAAAATTTCTCTACTATTGGGATTTTATCACAACAAAAGAACTTGAGAAAATCTCAAACCCACTTTTAAAATCAGAAAATGAAATTCATTATGAAATTTCATCAAAACAAATCCTTGAAAATTTAGGAATTCCACACAAAGTTACAGATGATAAAATTATTATTTCTGGAATAGATGTTCAAATCCTAACCCATCTTATTTTTGGGGCTACCTTGAATTTTGATACTACTAAATCTGTTTTAGAACTGTTAACAGAGAGTTCTGGAATTGAAATAAAGAATAAATTTTCAAAATCAATTGGTGTTAGAATCGGAAGACCTGAAAAGGCCGCACCACGTCTAATGAAACCGCCAGTTCATGTACTATTTCCTGTTGCAGAAAAAGGTGGAATTACTAGAGATATTTTGAAAGCATCTGTTGCATCAGAATCATTTTTCACAAATTTGAATAATCGTCGTTGTACAAATTGTAATATTCCATCAATTGGAATTATTTGTTCAAAATGTGGTAATAAAACTACAAAATTTTACATTTGTAGAATTTGTAAAGATGAATTAAAAACACCACACTGCGAAAAATGTAAAAGAGATGCAAATGGATTTTCTTACAAACAGTTCCCGTTAAAACAAAATTTGATGGCAGCACAAGAAAAACTTGGAATACGTGCAAAAGCACCATTCAAAGGCGTTGATAAATTAATCAATCAAGAAAAAATCCCTGAACCTCTAGAAAAAGGACTAATTAGACAAAAGTTTGGCTTATCTGCCTTCAAAGACGGCACTGTCAGATTTGATGCTACAAACTCACCTTTGACACACTTCAAACTCTCTTGGATAGGAACAACAGTTGAACAAATCACAAAACTTGGGTATGAAAATGATATTGATGGAAATCCAATCACAAATGATGAGCAATTAATTGAATTAAAGATGCAAGATGTAATCATTCCTTTTGAAAGTGCTGAATATCTGGTAAATGTTTCAAAGTATGTTGATTTTGAACTGCAGAAATTTTTTGGGAAACAACCATTTTACAATCTAAAAGACACACAGGATTTGTTAGGTCATTTAGTAATTGGTCTTGCACCACATACCTCCGTAGGAATTACAGGACGATTAATTGGTTATACGAAAACCCATGTTTGTTTTGCTAGTCCAATTTGGCATTCTGCAAAAAGAAGAGACGCAGATGGTGATGCAGATTCTGTCATGTTATTACTAGATGCCTTATTGAACTTCTCAAGACAGTTCTTGTCTGATAAAATTGGTGGACTAATGGACGCACCATTACTAATACAACCAATAGTTTTACCACATGAGGCACAAACTCAGGCACATAACTTTGAGGTGGCAAAAGAATTTCCACTCGAATTTTATGAATCATCACTTAATCATGAAAAATCAGGTGACATTAAAAATATTGAAACTTTAGCTATGAGAAAAGATACTGGCGATGAAAATATTTTCTATGATCATTTCTTCACTCATAACACAACAACACTAACTACATCAAAACCACGAAGCGCATATTCAACACTTGAATCAATGGTTGACAAGCTTGACTTACAAATTAGAAATGCAGATATTATTAATGCAGTTGAGACAAGAGATATTGTTTCATATCTAATACAAACACATCTAATTCCTGATATTATGGGAAATATTCGTGCATATGCAAAACAAAAATTCCGTTGTACTGCGTGTGGTGCAAAGTATAGACGAATGCCATTACTTCAAAAATGTACTTGTGGTCACAAACTATTACAAACAATTACTCGACCTTCAATTGAAAAATACCTCCCATTAGCAAAGAAACTAGTCACAAAATATGATGTAGACCCATATCTGAAAGGAAGAATCATGACTTTGTCAGATGAGATTGAACTGCTCTTTGGAAAGGGAGATGGTTCACAACAATTGTTAACTGATTTTGTAAATTAGAAAATTATTTTGTATGTGATTTTATCTTAATTTTACGTATTCGTAGGCACCAAGTTTGTTATCAAAACAGTATTGTGTCTTTTTGAAATCTGTTTTGAACTCTTTAACACGTGCTGCAATTTCTCCTGCATCTTTTTTATCAACAACAACTTGCTTCAACAAAGATGCAATCTCTTTCATTTCAGATTCCTTCATACCTAAACGAGTAATCTCAGATGTTCCTAAACGAATTCCACCTGGATGCATATAGTGACGGTTTGCTTTTAAATCTCCGGGAATTAGTTGACGATTAACAATAATGTTTGCTTTTTCTAAATCAGCTTCAATTGTTCCACCATCACCATAATCTAAAACATTTACAACTGTTTGATGTGATTCTGTGTACCCTCTCTTCTCACCCAACACTTTGAATCCTAGATTGTTTAATTCGGAAGCCAACACTTTTGCGTTCTTGATTGTTTGTTCTGCATAATCTTTTCCAAACTCTAATGCTTCTGCAAATGCTACTGCCTTTGCACCCATGTGATGAATGTGATGACTGCTTGTTAATCCTGGGAACATTGCTTTTTTGATTGGTTCTGCATGTTCTTCAGATCCTAAAACTAATCCTCCTTGTGGTCCAAACAAAGTTTTGTGAGTACTCATTGTCATTGTATCTGTTCCTTCTCTAAGTGGATCTTGGAATTTTCCACCTGCAATTAATCCTGCAACATGTGCTGCATCATAATTAATGTGCATACCATGACCTTTTAGAAATTCAGCTAATTCTTTTACTGGATGTGGAAATAAAAATACCGAACCACCAAACATTGCAATCTTTGGTAGTTTTCCTTGTGATTTCAAATCTTCAACTTTAGCTTTTGTTTTATCAACATCTAACGTCATTTCTTCAGGATCAAATGCAAAGAACTCAATGTCTAATCCATGTACTAATCCTGCAGTTCCTGAATGTTCTTTTTTACCATGTGAAATGTGACCTCCAGCAGGAATTGATGATGCGATCATAACATCACCTGGATTTGAATAAGCAGAATAAATTGCCAAGTTTGCTACTACACCAGAAACGCTTCTTACATCTGCAAACTCTGCATTGAATAATTTTTGTGCCAACTCCATACATTGAATTTCAACCTCATCGATGTAGGTACATCCTGCATAGACTCGCTCACCTGGCCAACCTTCGGCATATCTATTACCAAAATCTGACATTACTGCCTCTCTGACAGCTGGACTAGGAATGTTCTCACTAGCAATTAGTGGAATAGAGTTTTCAAACCATTCATGGTGTTTTTCAAGACTGGTGAAAATCTTATCATACGATTCTTTATTGGAATTAGCCATGATTTTGAACTTGATTTTCCTAATTTAAGAACAGCGATCTTTCTTCTAATTTTCTAGAAAAACAAGAAGCTAGCTATATATTTTGAAAATTGACGTTTTGATCTATGGCAGCACAAACTCCAAAAGGCAACATGCCGGTTGTAGTTCTAAAAGACGACGCAAGTCAAGTAAAGGGACGAGAAGCCCAGAAAAATAATATTGCAGCTGCCAAAATTATAGCCGAAATTGTTCATACTAGTTTAGGCCCAAAAGGCATGGACAAAATGCTTGTAGACTCTTTAGGTGATGTTACAATTACAAATGACGGTGCAACAATTCTAAAAGAAATTGATGTACAACACCCAGCAGCAAAGATGCTAGTTGAAATTTCAAAAACTACTGATAATGAAGTAGGTGATGGAACTACATCTGCAGTTGTATTGGCCGGTGCACTACTAGAACATGCTGAAGAATTAGTTTTACAAGATGTTCACCCAACAATCATTGTTGATGGATACAGAAAGGCAGGTAGAAAAGCAAGAGAGTTCTTAGATCAAATTGCAGATAAAGTTGAACCAACTGATAATGGAATTTTATTAAAAATTGCAAAAACATCTATGCAAACTAAACTAGTTAGAAAAGATTCTGAACAATTAGGAGATATGATTGTAAAAGCAGTAAAAGCTGTTGCAGAAAAGAATGGCGAAAAGTATACTGTTGACATTGATGATATTAAAGTAGAAAAGAAAGCTGGTGGATCCATTAAAGATTCTAAAATTATTCAAGGAATTGTTTTGGATAAAGAAATTGTTCACTCTGGAATGCCAAAGAAAATAACAGAAGGAAAAATTGCACTCATAAACACATCATTAGAAATTAACAAAACTGAAACTGATGCGAAAATTAACATTTCAAATCCACAACAAATGAAAGCATTCTTAGATGAAGAAAATAAAATGCTCAAAACAATGGTTGACAAAGTTATAGGTTCTGGTGCAAATGTAGTTTTATGTCAAAAAGGAATTGATGACATGGCACAACATTACTTATCAAAAGCAGGGATTTTAGCAGTAAGACGTGTAAAAGAAAGCGATTTATCAAAACTTGCAAAAGCAACAGGTGCAAGAATTGTAACTAACTTAGATGATTTATTTGAAAGAGATTTAGGTTCTGCATCTTCAATTCAAGAAAAGAAAGTTGAAGAAGACAAATGGGTTTTTGTTGAAGGTTGTAAACATCCAAAATCTGTTACATTACTACTTCGTGCTGGCTCACAAAGAGTTGTAGATGAAGTAGAACGTTCAGTTCATGATTCACTAATGGTTGTTAGAGATGTAATGGAATTACCATCTATTGTAGCAGGTGGTGGTGCACCAGAAACATTTGCAGCAACAAAAATTAGAAGTTGGGCTAAATCACTTCAAGGACGTGAACAATTAGCCGCTGAAAAATTTGCAGAAGCATTAGAATCAATTCCTCTAGCATTATCTGAAAATGCAGGTATGGATCCAATTGATACCCTAACACACCTTCGTGCAAAACAAATCAAAGGTGAGAAATGGACAGGAATTGATGTCATGAAAGGTAAAGTTGGTAATTTGAAATCAACCGATATTATTGAACCATTAGCAGTCAAACACCAAATTGTTTCAGCTGCAACAGAAGCAGCATGTATGATTTTAAGAATTGATGATGTTATTGCAACTGCAAAATCTGCAGGACCACCACCAGGAGCTGAAGGCGGAATGCCTGATATGGGTGGAATGGGTGGAATGCCAGGTATGGGAGGCATGGGAATGCCACCTGGAATGGGAATGTAGATTAGCAATAATTTTAATCAACACAATTTTAGTCTAAATTATCATGGTAAAACATAGAAGATTTTCTGACAAACCAGATTCAGATATACTTGAAGAAGATATTGAACACAAGACTACGAAAGAAATTTTATCAGAAGAAAACCCACGTGAACTTAAATCAATTATTCTATCGGGAACGAAGTATGCTTACATTATAGCTGCAGTTGCCTTACTTTCTGGAATTTTTACTCCTTTAACTTTGGATGTAGATGTTGATGAAGTATTATTTGGAATGCTTTCAATTTTTCTAGGTCTTGCTGGGGGAATTGTGATTTTTCTGGGAATTAAATATCAAAAATTCACAACAATAATGGTTTGTGGTGGATTAGGAATGATGTTTCTTTCATTAATTCTAATTTATCAATCAACTAATAATTCATTGATAAATTAACTCAGACATCAAAGTAAAGATAAAACTCATGTGGGTGTGGTCTAATTGCAATTTCCCTGTGGTCTCTTCTTTCCAATTCAATAATTTTATCTAAAACATCATTTGAGAAAATTGGGGTTAGGAATTTTCTATCACTTTCTAATTCATCTAGTGCTCTTCCAAGGTTTGCTGGCAAAGTATCAATTCCATGTTTCTTTCTTTCTGATTTTGTCATTTTGTAAATATCCTCTTTAACTGGATCACCTGGGTCTGTTTTCTTTTTAATTCCGTCTAATCCTGCAGCTAATACTGCTGAAAATACAAGATACGGATTAGATGCTGGATCAGGTACACGGTATTCCATTCTTTTCATATATGCATATTTTTCTCCCTTAAAATGACCAGGGATTCTAATTGTTGCAGAACGATTACTTGAACTCCATGCAATGTAAACTGGTGCTTCATAACCCGGAACTAATCTATGGTATGAGTTTGTTGTAGGATTTGTAATTGCAGTTAATGCTTTTGCGTGTTCCATTACTCCTCCGCAGAAATAACGACCAGTTTGACTTAATTCTAGATCTTCATCTTTATCGTAAAATGTATTTTGATCTTTTTTCCATAAACTAACATTTGTGTGCATTCCAGAACCTGCATCCATTGATATTGGTTTTGGCATCATTGTTGCTACTTTTCCAAATTGTTGCGCAACATTTCTTACAACATACTTGTAAGATTGTGCACCATCAGCAGAATTAGTCATTAAATCATATTTTATATCAATTTCACATTGTCCTGCTGTTGCTACTTCATGATGATGATTATCACATAAAATACCAAAATTATCATTCAAAACATCCACACACTCATTTCTAAATTCTGCAAGAGTATCAGATGGAGTACTTGGGTAATATCCTTCTTGTAATCCCATAGGATAACCAGTTCCTTCTTGACTCCATGGTGATTCAGAAGATTCAATTGAATATGATTGACCCTTGTATGGTGTTAAAACATCCCAATGTACTTTATCAAATACAAAAAATTCTACTTCAGGTCCCCAATTACTAAAATCAAATCCTTGTGTCTTAACATATTTCTCTGCTTTTTGGCAAATTCCTCGTGGGTCACTGTCAAGACGACCTCTTCCTCCACCCCAGTATACATCACATAGTAATCTTGCAGTTTTTTTCTCTTTTACCCATGGAATAATTGCAAATGTACTTGGATCTGGTTTTAGTATTAAATCAGAATCAGCAATGTCAGTAAATCCGACTATTGATGAACCATCTAATTTTGGTAATCCGTCTTCCATTTGTTCTGGAGTAAACGTATTTGCTGAAATTGTGGTATGATGAAATCTGCCTGTTAAACCGGTAAATTGAAGATCTATGAACTTGATATCCTCATGTTTTATTCTAGAGAATACCTCGTCAGATGAATATTTTACTTGTGTGGCTTTACCACCTATTACTTTGTACGGCAATTTTCTACTTCAAGCTAAAAGAATTAAACGTACCATTTAAGATTAACTTTGTATTAAAATGTCAACTCTTGAATCCTTAGATCTAAAAAATCTTCATGTAATTGTCATGCAAGAATTTCAAACTGATGATATACAAGAGCTTAGTACAGATTTTTTCAGAAATTTATCAAATTTTATTGGAAAATTAAAAAATGAAGAATATGATGGAATTGAAAAGAAAACAAAAAATGAGATTATTTCAACTGCTACAAATCTTACTGAACTTTTAATAAATAAAAGATTAGAAAAAATGTCAAAATCTCCAACAACATCTTATAGTATTTTAAGCGACGAAGAAAAATTTGTTATTGATTCAAATGATGAAATGAATGAGCGTAGAGATATGATACTTTCTGGAATAGTTAATGGAAAGTCAAAGTTTCTAGAAACTACTTCCACAAAACATAAAATAAAACCTGTAACTGTACGATTTGTAAAAGAATTTGATGAGATAGTTGGGGTTGATTTAGAAAAATATGGTCCATTCAAACCTGAAGATATAGCAACAATCCCTAACGAAAATGCGCAAGCTTTAATTTCAAATGGAATTGCATTAAAAATTAGAATAGAAGAATAAAATGTCTCATCCCGGTTCAGTTGATATAATTGATTTTTTGGCTTTTACGATTTATCCTTTCATAGCTCTTGCTATAATTGAATTAATTAGTAGAGGAATCAAACTTTCATCATGGAAAAAATTATCTACACAAGGAATTGCAATGATCATTTTATCAGTAGTTTATGTTGTTTTTCCTGCAATGATTGTCACACAAGAAAATAATGTTCATGTAGAGCCATTATGGATGTCAATTTTAGTTATGCTTGCATTAGCAGTAACATTATTTTTCCAAGCTAGACGTTCAAAACTTGATCCTACTAAAACAGATTATTGATTTAACGAAATCTTCCAAAAAACTTTTTGAACTTACTTGAACCTGGTCCTCCATCTCTGATTACTCTTTTCTCTCCAAATTTTTTAGCTCTTATCACTGTTAATTTTACACAACGATGATCTTCTGGAAGTCTATGTTCATCACAAAATGGATCTTTACAGTATGTGCACTCGAATGGTAAATCTACCATATCTCCACAATATGCACATTTTTCTGGCTTCATAACATCAAATAGATTTTTTCTCTAATAAATTTACAACATTTTCTCTAATGCTGTAAACGTACTGATAACACAAATTCTATATTTTTCAAATTTTGTAGTTGGGGTTGTATGAGGTACACCAAGATATTCTAATTCTCTAATATTATTCCCAATCGCTTTTTCATCCGGTTTTAATCTATGAGCATATCTGTTTCTTATACTGTTAATCAAACGAACATTTTTCTTAACATTTCCTTTGAGCAATCCAGATTTTTCTAGTATCAAGTATTTCTGTGTCCACATAATCATCGGATCATCTAATGCTTCCAAAGGAATATTGAATTTTTTCTCCAATATTTTCTCTAACAGTCTTTCGATACAAACCTGTCCAACTAAAAATAATTCGTGTACGTTATCTACCTCTAATATTTTCTCTAATTCTTTTTTTGATGGAGCCCACATTGGCGCTTTTTTACCCATAACTATTCAAAATTGATATACGATTCAAGTGTTACTTGATTGAAAACCATTACAGAGAGATCTGAGAACACTTTTCCTTCTAATTGATCAACTGTACCTTCAAAATTAGTCTCATTTTCTGTAGTTATTGATTCATAGACATGTACTTTCATTTTTGAAGTATCAAAACCATTTTGTTTCAAATATTTTGCAATTTCAGATTGCATGAAATGTTTTTCTGGAACTTTTGGCCACGGTCTTGGAACAAGTATGACACTGAGACCGTCAATCAATGCTTTTTGTAATTCTAATTTTTTTTCTTCAATTGATGTTGAAATATGCATAGTAATTACTTTGGATTTATCGGTCGGAACTTTTGCACGTGATGCAGCTACCTGTGTTGAACTAATTCCAGGAATTATTTCAACTTCGTCATAAATTTCAATTAATCTATCCACAACCTCTGATTCTGAAAAATTAACATCACCTGTAAAAGGAACCAATATTGTATGATTATCCTCTTTAGCAATCTTCTGGTAGGCTTCTTCTTGATTTTGCATTGTTACTTCAAGTATTTTTTTCCCTTTGACATACTCTTCAATTGTTTTTATTGTATATCCATAACCAATTACAACATCACATTGTGATATTGCTTCTTTTACAATATCTGTAACATACTTTGGTGAACCTGGGCCTACACCTACAGCAAAAACTTTATTCATTTTATTTTGTCACTCGCTGTCTTGATTTTATAAATTCTATACATGGTTTCCAATCGACACTAAGATACTTTGTAGGATCTTTAATTGGATATTTTACCCAGTCTTGAACGATTGAAAAATCATATTTCTTTTCTTTGCCATCTTCTATTGCTTTAATTGTTAAAACACTTCCCCATGTTTTCTCTTCTTCTCCAATTTCTAAAATATTATCAAATGTGATTTTACTGATATATTTTTTCTTAACTTCTTCTAAATCAACTTGTAAATCTTTTTCCTCATATCCATCTAATTTCTCAGTCATTGTGTTTTTATTTTGCAATAACGTAACTATCTGTCTTTTACTTGCAGCACCCCACCATTTTTTCATCCTCTCGGTTCTTTTTAGAAATATTAAATGATTATCTGTTAATAGTAACATTCCTTCTTTTCCTCCAACACCAAAAAATGATTTTGATTCCCTCCAAACAGACATCAAATGTGTGTGAATTTTTTCATCAAATTCCATAGAACAACTTGAAAAATAGTTCGTTAAAAGTCAATTGCAGATCTAATTTTTATTATAGATAAAATTTTAAAATCTATGAATGGAAAATTCTTTTCAATACTTTTTACATTATTGATTATTGTCATTACACCTCAAGCTTTTGCAGAATATGAAGATACAGTAGTAGTATTAGAAACTGATTCCGGACGATTAATTATAGAATTTTTCCCTCAATTTGCTCCAAATCATGTTGAAAACTTTGTAACTTTATCTGAAGATGGATTTTACACCGGAACTATTTTCCATCGTATAATTGAGGGATTTATGATACAAGGCGGTGACCCTAAATCTGCAGATCCTAATTTTTCTATGTCTGAATGGGGAACAGGTGATCCTGGTTATTCTATTGATGCAGAATTTAACAATATTGAACATAAACGTGGAATAGTTTCGATGGCACGCTCGTCTGATCCTAACAGTGCTGGCTCTCAATTTTTTATTGTTCATAAAGATTCAAACTTTTTAGATGGACAATACACTGTATTTGGGAGAATTTTAACAGATGAAAGTTTTGAAACATTAGATAGAATTGCAACAATGGATACAGCTCCAAATGATCAACCTATGCAAGCATTTTTGGCAATAATAAAAAATGTTCAAGTATTAGATCGTTCAGAATTATCAAGTTTACCTGAATATTCAACACCAGTAACTACTGATGAAGGAACTCCTCTCATAGCTCCAACTACAAGTCAACCAAACTCTTTTCCTGAATATGGATTATCTTTTACTTCTCCAGCAGGTTGGTTAGTGCAAACACCGATACCAGCTCCTGGCACTCCTGATATTGTTGTTGTTGGAGCACAAACATCTACATCAGCTCCAGCTGTTTCATTTACTATTTCTCGTAATTATGCTACAATAGAACAATCAATGAATGAATTAAGAGAGGCTGTTACCCCAATGGTTGAAACAGGTGCATTAACAATTATTAATGAACAAGGTACTCAAGTTAAAGGAAACAATGCCTATTTGCTAAAAGCAATTGGTCATTTTGAAAATAGAGACGAACAAGAAATGAACATTGGATTCTCAACCCTTCTAATACAAGTCGATGACATGCTTTACACAGTACAATATACAAATAATTTAGAAAGTTTTGATCGACAAGTAAATTCTTTTGATGACATTGTTAATTCAATAGAATTCACCAATATTGATTTTGCAAAAGTTCCTGTTGGTGCTGACTCTGATTTGGGTGGTTATGATGGAACCTTGGAATCATCAAATGAAGAAGGTGGTGGTTGTCTGATTGCAACTGCAGCATTTGGTTCTGAGATTGCACCACAAATCCAATTCTTGAGAGAGATTAGAGACAACACAGTAATGTCAACACAATCAGGTACAACATTCATGAATGGATTCAACCAATTTTACTATTCATTTTCACCATATGTAGCAGACTATGAAAGAGAAAATCCCTTCTTCAAAGAAGCAGTCAAAGTTACACTAACACCATTACTCACTTCTTTGACACTACTCAATTATGTTGATGTAGACTCTGAAGAAAAAATGTTAGGATATGGAATTAGTATAATTCTACTAAATATTGGAATGTACTTTGTAGCACCAGCTGCAGCAATAATTGTAATTAAAAATAGAATTAGACAATAATAAGACCAATTCTTATCAAGTATTCGATTCCAGTTGCAAATGTTTTGTCATCTATCTGTCCCTCTGCCCACCATCCTGCATTGGTTTTAAGCCACTCAGGTATTCCCTCATATGGAGTTGATGGATCTTTTTCTATATCTGAAACCACGATAATTTTTTCTTTCACCAAAAATTCAATTCCATTAACAAATGCCAAATCTGGAATTTGATTTGTTGCCCACCACCCAGCAGTATTTTTTACCCACTCTGGAATCTTATTCGAACTAATTTGTTGAGATTCTTTTCTATCGATAACCAGAGGAAATTCCACATTTGCAACTTGCCCACCATCCAAGTTTTCAAATTTTAAAATAATTAATCCAGATACATTAGATGGAATATTCCATTCAAAGTCATTTTTATTTGATGGTCTACTTTCAGTTGATTTTCTATCAGAGCTTACATTACTTTTTGAGAAAATTTTTTCATCATTATGAAATATCTTCAACTCATAAGGTACAGCAATTGGCTTATCTTTCAGAAACGTATCTAAAATATCATAACGTATAATCGTATATTCTCCAGATCTTAATTCTTTAGTCCACCACAAATTAACTTTGAATTGACCATTTTCTGTAACTCCTGATAATGGTAAATCGCTTTCAGGCTTTACTATCATTGTAATTTTATTTTCACTAAACTCATTGTTTGAAAAAATTTCTTGTAACTCTTTTTGACTTACAACAACATGTACAATTCTATCATCAGACGAAAAGTCATCAATATTTATCATAGATTCAGGCAAATCAACTTCGTTTAATGTTGCAACATACTTTGAAACAAGCAGATCACCAAATGTTTTTGGCACTAAAACTTCCTCATGTATCACAGTTGTTTGATCAATAGTTTCTTGGTTCCATTCAAATGGAAATGAAAATGTAATTTCTTTAGTTTCTGCATTATAATCAAATTCTGTTATTTGATCAAAAAATGTTACAATTCCTAATTCTTGTTTACCATAGTTAACATCATTAATCTCATATCGTGTAGTTTCTTCTATTGAAATTCCGAGCTCATAATTTACAGGATTAGTTAAAACATTATCGTAACTATTAATTGTAATTACTGAAATTTCAAATTCATACAGTCCACCATTTTCAAAAATTTCTCCTTCGAAATTATATTGTTCACTTGCTAATCCAAAAAAAGACGCAAACGTTTCACGTTCCATGACTTGCACTTGTTCATTATTTGATGGCGTAAGATTCATTATCAAAATACCATCATCTCTTTGAAATGTCTCCTTGATTAGAACATCTCCTGCTTTGATTAACTCAACTTGAAATGTTACGTTATCAATTGATTGAACTTGGTTTGAATCAATATTTGTGAAAGTTTCAAAAAAGTTAATTGAAATTTGTCTAATTCCTTTTTCTTCTCCATCTATATCGGTGTAAATTGTTGATGAGTTTACTTCTAATGTAGCTTCTATATCCCCAACCATTACTGGTGGCATTGTTTCAGAGCCAAGTCCATGGCCAAAAGAATCCGGAATCTGTCCTAGAAATAATGCCCCTATTAAAAAAACTGGAATTATGAAAAATTTAGCATTCATACCATTATTCGATCATTTCTATAATTAACTGATATTACATATTCTTCTCTAGGCTCAATTTAGGCACGACCAAACAATTAGGATTATAAACCAATTCTGTAATGGGTATACATTATGGTTAATCAAGGCGCCTCAAAAGATGCTTGTCCACGTTGTGTCAAGGGTAAAATGGTCACAGATAATGAATCTGGCGAAATGTTTTGCTCCAAGTGTGGTTTTGTTATGTCAGAAAAATTACAAGAATCTGGACCTGAATGGCGTTCCTTTACACAAGATGAACATGGTGACAGAGCAAGAGCTGGTGCACCTACATCATTAACAATGCACGACATGGGTCTTGCAACTGTAATCAATCCTGTAAACAAAGATGCATCTGGTAAACCACTTACTGCATCAATGAAAAATACAATTGAAAGATTAAGAACATGGGACAGTAGAAGTCAAGTTCATGAACCAGTTGACAGAAACTTTAGACAAGCATTCAGTGAACTAAATAGATTAAAAGACAAACTTGCAATTTCAGAATCTGTTGTTGAAAAAGCAGCTTACATTTATCGTAAAGCATTAGACAAAGGTCTTGTAAGAGGACGTTCAATCTCTGCATTAATGGCCTCTGCATTGTATGCTGCATGTCGTGATACAGAAACTCCAAGAAACCTCAAAGATGTTGAAATTGCTGCAAACATTAAAAGAAAAGATATTGCACGTTGTTATCGTTTACTTGTAAAAGAATTAGATCTAAAAATGCCTGTTACTGATTCAGTACAGTGTGTTGCAAGAATTGCAAGTAAAATTGGTATTGCAGAAAAAACAAAACGTTATGCAATCAAGGTCTTAAAAATTGCACAAGATAATGAAGCATCTGCTGGAAAAGATCCAATGGGATTGGCAGCAGCAGCATTGTATCTATCATGTGTCAAAAATGGTGAAGATAAAACACAACGTGACATTGCAGAAGCTGCAAATGTAACTGAAGTTACAATTCGAAACCGCTACAAAGGCTTAAAAGAATCTATAGACGTATAAGGCAATTATTTATCTTTTGTTTCTGTAACAAACCCACCTGAACCTTCTGGTGGTGGAATTTTCTTTGCTCCGCCCAAACCAATTGTTGTAATTATTACAGATGTTAGTATTATGAAAAATATTATCTGTGGATAAGCTTCACCATTTTGCAATCCCATTGTAAGTGGTATTGTAGCTAACACGGCAGCAGCTAATCCTCTTGGAATCATTACAGATGTAACTTTCTTGTCTAATCTAGAAAATCCACGCACAAGCGCTGTATGCGTGATAATGATTCTTCCAACGTAAATCGCCACCGCCGCTATTACTCCAAATATGACATATTCAATTTGACCAAAGCTTGCTAGTAATCCTACGAAGACGAAGAAGAATGCTCTAACAATGAATGTAACCTGACTGTGTAGTGAGTTATCTATGGTATGCTCTGGTAGTTTGATTCGTAATTTCTTAAGCAGATACTTTTTGTTTCCAAGCATTAATCCAAATACTAGTGCTGTTAGTGCTCCAGATTCTCCAAATGAGTTTGCCAAGAAGAATAGCAAGAACAAAACACCTAGTGTGAGCATGTAGTTGTGCTGTGCATTACTTAACTTGGAAATTATAAACATCCATGGAATTCCTACTCCGAATCCAAGTATCAAACCGACAGCAATTGCTCTTCCAAGTGTTTCACCTAAAAGATCGATGCTGAATGAACCTGATAGTACCGCTTCAAACAAAATGAATGCAACAATTGTTGATAAAATATCAGTTAACGCAGATTCAAAACTAAGCATTGATTTTGCTTTGTCTGAAATTCTCAGTTTCCTGACCAAACCAAAAACAATAATCGAGCTACTTCCACCCACTATAGTTCCAAGCAATATGCTGTCAAGCCATTCCCATCCTAAACCGTAATGTGCAAATGTTCCAACTGTTCCAACAGCTGCTGCAAATCCCAAAACTACAAGAATAACTGAAAAGTGTGCAGTCTTTAGAATTTGCCCAATCTTTAGATTATATCCACCATCAAACATGATGATGATTAATGCAAGTGCTGCAAAGTATGGAACAATTTCTATAACTGCAGCTGGTTGTACGATTCCAATTACCGGTCCAATCATTACACCAAGTATCATCAAAAATGCAATGTCTGGAATTCCAGTCT
Source organism: Candidatus Nitrosopelagicus sp. (assembly GCA_028344155.1). GTDB lineage: Archaea > Thermoproteota > Nitrososphaeria > Nitrososphaerales > Nitrosopumilaceae > Nitrosopelagicus. The sequence goes on along the minus strand of JAOMAI010000001.1, from coordinate 29,138 downwards.
TTTTGAAAAATGCCTCCCCTAATACACCTAAAATAATTACAACACTTGCTGCAAGTAACAAAATTGGAGCAGATGCAATGAGCGAACCTTCTCCCATCGAAATCTCACCTATGAAACTTTGAATGTTTGCTAATCCATTCAGTATTATTTCCATGCCTGGATAATCGGAATCAACTTCCGGAAGCGGATTTCTCTCAAAATATGACCTGACTAAATCTCGAGCATTAGACTCTGCTAGCGCATCTGTATCGATTCTTGACAAAAACCCATCTTTGAACAGGTTTTGAAACTCCTCGAAAATACTCAGAAAAATCAAATTCATGATATTTCAGCCTCATTAATGCTAATTTAAGATTGCATTAACGAATTATCTGGAAATCTGGGCACGTAATTTTTCATATGCTCTTGGGGCATCCTCTTCTTTGAGGACAATAACTAAACCGTCTTGGGTGAATAAGGCATCTGCCATATCGATTCCATTATAATGCAAGATTTCAGTCACAAATGCCATGACATCAGAGCGACTATGATTCTCTGGAACCGCCACCTTGATTTTTGCCAATCCCGAACTGAATTGATTTTCTCTTGGTAGGGACTGAAAATGTCGTCTAACTCTATCGCTATCTTCAGCTAAAATTCTAAACGAATCTCCAAATCTGAAAAACTCAGAATCTGTAAATTCTTTGTGGAACTCGTTGAGCATTTTTGCCATCTCATCTCCTGCATCAGTCATATTCCATGATAGGCCCATAATTCCATCAGTCAGGGTTAATCTGGCATCTTTTAGAACCGGATCATCTATCATCTCATCTGTGGTCTCAAAAGAGTCAGCGTATCGCTTTATGGCAACTACTATTGTGTTTAGATTGACAGGGCCTCCCATTGTTTTTTCAACGTCAGCCTGAATTTTGACTGCCAATGCTGTAAAGTTAATCACATCCATCTTCATGCAGTCGTAAATTGAGCGGTTTCTAGTAATGATTTCACGCACTACTTCAGGCATAGAAACACCGCTCGTTCTCATAGAGTGTAATATATGAACAGATATAATAACATTATGTAATTTTAGATCGCTATTGTAAGTATATTTATGAATAGAAAATAAAACTTATATAATGTCATACATATTACATTATAGAGGTAAATATGACAACGTTTAACAACGAATTCAATAGAATCTTCAAAGAAATGTCACGCTCCTTTGGAAGTGTAGATGACATCTTTGAGGCTCTACAAAACACTAGCGGGGCTTCTGGTCCAGTCTACTACGGTTATACCATGACCGTTGGACCTGATGGAAAACCCGTTATCCAAGAGTACGGAAATGTCAAGCCAGACACTTTACCTACTACAGACGCTTGTGGATGCGACAACCAACCACAAGTAGCTACTGCCGAGAAAAGAGAACCTCTGATAGACACCTTGGTTGACGACAAGGAACAAACTCTCAAGATTGTTGCCGAGATGCCAGGTGTTGAAAAGACCGATGTGAAAGTCTTTGTGGATGAAGATATCGTCCACATTGATGCCAAGCATGGTGAAAAAGACTACCATGTTAATGTCCCAATTCCTCACAAGGTCGATTCAGATTCTCCAAAAGCTACCTATACGAACGGCATCCTTGAACTAACATTCAATTTGGATACCAAGCCAAGCGGCAGATCTGTAGACGTACTCTAATTCCTTTTTTTCTAATTTTTGTGCCTAGAATAGGCTATTTTTTATCCAGAATTAATGAAAACTTTAGAATTTGAAACTGATATCATCTCAATCATCTTAATCGGAATACTTTCTCTTTCTGATGCCTCTTTCATCTCATCATGATGCATCTCATTCAAATGCTTTAGAAACTCTTCTTCTTCAATATCGTTTTTCTTAAAATCACAAGATGGGTAAACACAATTGAAGTTCAATAATTTTTTAGTAGATTATTTGTATAAAAATGACTAATATCTTCCGCGTCCACGGTCGTCTCTTGCTGGTTTGTGGTCTTGGAAACAATCGTTACAATAAACTGGCTTGTCACCGCTTGGTTTGAATGGAACTTGACATTCTTTACCGCAATCTCCACATGTTGCGTCGTGCATTTCTCTTGGAGGTCTGTCTCTTCCAAATCTTCCTCCGCCACGGCTATTTCTACCATATCCACCTGCTCCGCGTCCACGGTCGTCTCTACCTCTACCATATCCACCGCCGCCGCGTCCACCGAATCGGCCTCCGCCACGGTCGTCTCTTGCTGGTTTGTGGTCTTGGAAACAATCGTTACAATAAACTGGCTTGTCATTACGAGGCTCAAATGGAACATGGCATTCTTTACCGCAATCTCCACATGTTGCGTCGTGCATTTCTCGTGGTGGTCTATCGTAACCCATAATCTTTCTGAACTTCCACTACATTTCCCCTAATTATACTAAGGGATCAATTTCAAATTAGACTTAAACATACAAAATGCCTTCATCTGACATGCGATTTTTTGGTAAATCAAAAGAGGAAAAGATGGCTGAGGCGCAGGCAAAGCAGGCGCTCAAAAACGGCAAGTCTCTAAAACAGGTTCTTACCGCTCTAAAAGAAAATCGTGATCAAATTGAACACAGTACAGGTAAGAGACCTGACATCGATGACACAACAAAACTCTTCATGCAAAAAGTACTCAATGTTTGGATATCTGAAGGTCGAGATATTGATGATGAAAAGTTCTGGGACGCAGTTGATTACAATAAACAGTTTGATTATCCAGTTGAATACTATGAAAGATAATTTTCTAGAAAGTTAACAATTTGGACAACTAGGGCCTGTGTCCTTTTTGGCCTTACCATGAGCCTTTACCATATGTCTCATCAATCTATCTGTGGCAGCAAAATTCATTCCACAAATTCGGCATAATGTACCTGTGATGACTACTTTTTTTCCTTTGTTTCCAAATAGGCCCATGATGTAATTCTAAAAAATTGATTAAAAAATGTTATTTTGAAAACAAAAAGAGAGATTGGGTCTATGGTTCCACTACTGCTAGCTTTTCATAGATTCTGTCGTAGTATCCGTTTTTGTCGCTGGCTGGTGCGTAAAATTCTGCGGAAATTACATCACCGACGCTTGCTGAACAATCACTTACTACGACTGAGTTACCCATCTGGGATTCACCAACACATCCGTAGTCGGTCACTGCAATCACAGTAATTTGTTCTGCGTATTCTGTTGGCATCCAGTTCCACGGAGCAAGCAATAGTGTTAGGATGACGGCTATTCCTGCTACAGCCAGTCCTAGCATTGCTATCCGCGATATACTTTCGCTTTTGAGTGATGTTTTTTGCATTTTCCTCACAGTATTTACGCGTTCAGAACATATAACCAAGTGCTAAAAATAGTAACTAGTGGTAATTTAATTAACTAATGCCATTGCTCTAACAGGTGAGCCTGTAGCATTTTTGAGTTTTAAGGGTGCTACAATTAGATGAAATTTTTCTGAACTAATTTTATCGAGATTTGTCAAATTCTCTACAATCAAAATATTATTTTTTGCTAAAACATGATGAACAGAAAATTTTCCATCTTTTCCCAAATCGATACTTGGTGAATCAATCCCGATTAGATTGATTTTTTTTGAAGCAAGATATTTTGCAGCAGATACTGCCAATCCTGGATTTTTCATATAGTAAGATTTCTTGTTTAGATTCTTCTGCCAGCCTGTATGAAATATGACAGTTGAGCCATCATCTACCTTTCCATATTTTTTCTCAAATTTTTGTATGTCAGTTTTTGTAATTGCCTGATCTGAACCTTTCCTAATTTTTATCAAAATGGCCTCTGTAACTAATCTTCTAGTCACTATCTGATCAATTTTCTGACCTTTTTTGACAAAATGATACGGTGCATCAATATGAGTTCCTGTATGAGTGCTTAAAAATAGCAATTCAAGATTGTATCCATCTTTTTCTATACTCTCCCAATTGATAAAATTAGGTTGTGGCGAACCTGGAAATGTTGGAATATCTTCTGAAATTGTTAATGTTAAATCGATTACTTTCATATTAACTGGTACATCTATGAAAAGTTAAATATTGTATTTGAGGCTTTTTGGTATTGCCTATTTCTTATGTATTGATCAACTCAAATCTAGGAACAGATGTTCAAATCATTAAAGAAATTAAAGAAATGTTAGCGGACCAAAATGACGTTAAACTCGAAATTCAAGGCGTTTATGGCGTTTATGACATAATTGTCAAACTATCATCTGACAACGGTGAAAAATTAAAATCAATTGTAACAAACGATATTAGAAAAATTGAAAATGTTCAATCTACCTTGACAATGCTAGTAATTGAACAACAAGAAAAATCATAATCTCTTTAATTCTTCTACTAACCCTATAATCTCATCTTTTGTATTGTATATGTGAGGAGAAATTCTCAAAACTGGTTTTTCATAGATTTCTCTTTTTGCAATGATTATTCCTTTTTGAGCCATTACTGATACAATTTTTTCAGGATCGTGATTTTCAATCTCAAATGAAACTATACTTGTTCTCTCAGCTTCATTTTCTGGACCAAATACTTTGGATTCTGGAATCTTTCCAATTTCATTTATGAATAGATTTGACAAGTTTATGATATGATTTCTAATATTATCCCATCCTAAATTTTGTAAAAATGAAATTGAGGATTCCATTCCTGCTAACCCAACATAATTTCTAAATCCAGTTTGAAATTTGTCAGGCATTTCTTTGTATGTTAAACCATCCTTTTCATTTGAATCCGCAGATTCTCCTCCAATGTTTAGAGGTTCCAGTAAATTACTAGATTCTTGTTTACAATAAAACACTCCGGTACCCATTGGTCCACACAACCATTTTGAGCCATTAAATGACATAAAATCACATCCCGTATCTGCAAAGTCAAATTCCCCAACACACCCTACAGTTTGGGCTGTATCCAAGAAATATGGGATATTTTCTTTTTGTAATTCTTTGCCGATTTCTTTTACTGGCAAAATTAAACCTGAATTATATAGGCCATGACTTAATGCCACCAATTTTGTTTTTTTATCCAATAATTTTTTTAAATCCGAGTCTGTAAATCCTCCATTTTCATCAACAGGTAAACTTCGCACGTCAATTTTTTTTCCAAGTTTTAACCAAGGAAAATAATTTGCATGATGTTCATGTTCTCCACCTCTAATTACGATATTGGAATCATTTTCAAAGTTTATTCCATTTGCCACATTGTTTACTCCGTCAGTTACGCTTTGTGTAATTACAATTTCATTAGGATTGCATTTTACCACTTTTGAAACCGCCTTTCTTGTTTTTCCCCATAATTCTTTTATGAAAACTTCAGATTCTGGAGAATCTGGTCCCATTTCTGAATAATCTATGAGAAACTGCTTCATTACTTCTATACTGATTTTAGGCATTACTGAAACAGATGCATTATTCAAATAGATCTTATCAGTTTGAAATTCTTTAGAAACTGCTTCAAAATTCATTATATATCCGATTCAAAAATAATTATTGTTGGATAAAAACCATGCAACATTTGAAAATTTTCAATTATTAGAAGAACGCTTAATTCCATCAAGTTCTAATCTATTTTTCTACGAAAATGCATTTTCTAAAATTAAACTAATTCAAAAAATTACATCTGAACAAACTCTTCCAGTTCTATACGTTGATCTTGATTTTCTTTTTTCTGGGTATGTTAAATCAAAACTTCTTACAATCTCTAATCTGACATTATTTACTACACTCAACTCGAAAATAAGCGAAATCCTTCCTAAAATTTTTACAAAACTCTCAATAGAACCTCATTTGATAATTTTTGATTCAATAAATGGATTATACAACACACTTTCTAATGATGCAGATTCTGGAAGGCTTGTAAATGCAATTTTGATGCTACTTGCAAGAAATGTTGCTTTCTCAAAATCAATTTTGATCATTTCGGCATTGGCTGGAAAAAAAGAAAATGATTGGATTCTTCCAAACGGTCGTCAAATTCTTGAAAATACAGAATTGCAAAAATTTACAATTTCTGATCGATCTAAAATAATATTTGAAAAATGATTTTTTCAAACAGTGTTATAAAAAATCCAAACGGCGTTATAATTCGCAATTTTGAGGTAAGTTATATTAAGATCAATTTAGCATAATTTTTCATGCCAGTAGCAATACTTCCAGACATTGGAGAACAAATGTGCATTGGATGCGCTTTATGTGTTGAAATTTGTACCTCTTTAGGACCTGATGTATTAAGAGTAAAACCAGTCGAAGGCTGGAAAAGAGGAAAAGCATTTGTCTTTTATCCTGAAAGATGTATCACCGACGGTGCATGCATCGGAGTTTGCCCAACAAAAGCAATCTTTTGGATGAGACCAATGGACTTTACAGTAGGACAACCTGTCCCACTATACAGAAACTCTGTCTTCGTCAAAGGTTGGACTGAATTAGTAGATTAAGTCCAACAAAAATTTCTTTTTATTATCTTTTATCTTATATTATGATCTCATATTGCATATATTATGACCAAAATTGGAGATGCTAAGCGAAAACTTCATGGAAAACTTACTGGACGACCAGATAATTTTTCCTGGTTAATTGATGGTAAACTTGCAGGAAGTGCAATTCCTACATCAAAGAAAGAAATTGAATGGATGCAAGAAGAAGGCGTTAAAACAATTGTAACAATTAGAGAAGAACCACTAGATGAAAATTGGGTAAACGAGATGAATTATCTACACGTTTTATCTGATGATATGGGCGTTCCAAGTTTTGATGATCTAAAAAATTCAGTAGATTATGTTCATCAAAAAATTGAAAATAAAGAACCCGTAATGGTACACTGTTTAGCAGGTTTAGGACGTACCGGAACAATACTTGCCTGTTATTTGATAAAATATGAAAAAATGTCAGCCGAAGATGCAATTCAGCATGTCAGAGAACAAAGACATGGTTCAATCCAGTCATTTGTACAAGAAGAAATGATTTTCCAGTATGCAAAAACTCTAAATGATTAATCTACTCTGGAATTGATTCAGAAACTAATTTTCCATCAACGACTTTAATCTTTAATCGTATATCGTCTTTGAAAACTAAAGTCAAACCACCTTCAGCGTCAGGATCTTGGACTTCAATAATATCTTGCATTCTTATTCCATCAAATTTTGCCATTTTAAATCACTCCGGAATTGAGACGGTTTCAATTTTACCGTCTACTGCTTTAATGAACATAAATCTATTATCCTTGAGAATTATTGTAATTCCTCCTTCTTTATCTGGTTCTTCAACTTCTAAAACTGGTTGTCCAAGTAATCCATCGTATTTTGCCATACTATAACACCAAATTCAACTAATTAATACTTATTTCAATCTCACTTGATTGATTCTTGGCATCGCCTTTCTTGATGTAAGGATGTGTTTCCCATGAAGCAAATGCTTCTGCAGAAATTTTATGATTACCTGTTCCTAATTCTGATGCATTAAATGTGAATTTTTCCTCAAAATCAAAAAATTCCTTTTGTACATCTTCTTCAGTTAATGCAATAAATGGTTCAAAATTCTTTGCTACTTGAACCCATATTCTTCTATCTTTCATTGGATTTACCAACTTTGGATTTCTGGTCCAAAAAATTGATGCCTTTCTGTATGTGTCTACAGGCTTGCCCAATTCATGTTTTCGAATACCACCTTTTGCCAATTTTATGCCATACTTTAGTTTGATAGTATTATCATTTTCATCATATGCTTGTGTCCAATTTTTTTCATTAAATGCATCTCTTAATCCGCCTGTTAATGAAAATCTGGCAGTAATGGTAATTTTTTCATCACTAGCAAATTCGTCTTTTTCTTTACCAAGAGTTATTGCTGAAATCTGAGTTTCGGACATAATTGACATTGATTTATATCCACAATAAGTTCTTTTTTGATCAATTGAACATTCAATTAATTAATTCAGATAAAAAAGAAGCCAGCCTGGCAATTAAAGACGCTGATATAGGTGCTCTCTACATTATTCAACACGAACTTCTAAAAGACAAAAATACAGATTTTGCAGGTGTTATAATCAAACATCCATTGACTAATGAAATATGGATGAGAGTTAACTCAAAATCAAACCCAATGACTCAGATTTCTGCAGCAGCAGATACTGCAATTGCTGAAGTTGCAAGTTTACAAAAACTCATCAATTCAAAAATAAAGTGATTTTCACAGATGAAATTCTGTCCTACCTGTGATGTCAGGCTCAAAAAAGATTCTAATACTTTAGTTCTAACTTGTCCAAAATGCAATTACACTGAAGGTGGACAAAAAATAGAAAAACAATCTACTTCACAAGAAACAGAATCTGATTTTCTTGTATTAGAAGAAAATGAAGGAAAAGATGTTTTACCGACAATGGAAATTGATTGTGAAAATAAAGATTGTAATCATAGAGAGGCTGTATGGTGGATGCTTCAAACAAGAAGCGCTGATGAGCCAACAACACAATTCTTTAGATGCACAAAATGTAAACACACTTGGCGAAATTACGCATAAGGTTTAACTTTAGCACTCACGACAAAATAATGATTTGGTTTTTTCAGCTAAGACAAATGGGGCAGAAGAATGGAAGGCAATCATCTCTGCAATTTCTACACTTGTAGAAGAGGCAACATTTGAGGCAACCGTGGAAGGAATATCCTTTAGAGGAATGGATCCTTCTCATGTAGCATTAATTGATATTAACTGGCCAAATTCTGCATTTGAAAAATACAATTGCGATAGTGATATAAAATTTGGAGTTCGTATTGATGAGTTTTCAAAATTAATTAAAAGATCTGACAAAAGTAATTCAATTGAAATTAACATATCTGATGATAATATGCTTCTAGTTACAATAGGTAAGAATAAAAAATACAAAATGCGATTAATTGAAAGCTCCGCATCTGATACACCGTTACCAAAAATTCCATATGATGCAAAAATATCACTAACTTCATCTGCATTAGATAAAATTCTTGGAGACGTGCAAGTCGTCTCTGATTATCTAACCATCACTTCTAGTGAATCTTCTACCACATTTTCTGGTAAGGGTGATTCTGGAGAAGTTGATATTGCATTAGAAAGTACCCAAGATGAAATTCAGGAATTATCTGTAAAACAAGAAAGTACAGGTACATACAGCCTGGAATATCTAAATCCCATAATCAAGGCTGTTGGTAGTAGTGTTGATGTTGTTACATGTGAATATTCTACTGCAAAACCTCTAAGAGTTGAATTCAAGGTTTCAAATTTAGGTCAAATTCATTTCTATTTAGCTCCTCGTGTTGAGAGTTAGAATTTTAAGACCAATTGTTCGGGTGAAACAGATTTGAAATTAGTAGTAAAATTTGGTGGAACATCATTGGCAACCGTCAAAGATATCAAAAACGTAGCAAAAACTGTAGATAAAATAGCAAAAAAGAACAAAACTGTAGTTGTGTGTTCAGCAGTAGATGGAATTACTGATGAGTTAATTCAGATATCATCATTAATAGAAAAAGGAAATAAAAAAGATGCAAACAGAATGCTTGCAAAGATATCTCAAAAACATAAACAGTTTGCCGCACATTTAGTTACTAATCCTAAAATTCTAAAATCACTTTCAAATAAACTGAATTCTGATTTATCTGAATTAGAAGAGTTAGTTCGTGGATTGATTTTACTAGGGGAAGTGACATCACGTTCATATGATTATCTAATATCATTTGGTGAAAAATTATCAATTGATTTGGTAGCATTTTCATTACAAGAATTAAAAAATAAATCTATACCATTGAGTGGTCGAGAAGCAGGAATAGTTACTGATTCTAATTTTGGTGATTCAAGACCTCTAATGGATACTACAAGAATTCGTCTCTCAAAAATAATTAATGAACATTTATCAAAAAATAGTATTCCTGTTGTAGCTGGATTTGCAGGAGCAGATCAACATGATCATACTACTACGTTTGGTCGTGGTGGTTCTGACTATACTGCAACAATAATTGCATCATGTATTGACGCAAACGAAATTTGGCTAATGAGTGATGTTGAAGGAATGATGACTGCAGATCCAAAATTGATAAAAAATGCAAAACTCCTCAAACAAGTTTCATATGCTGAAGCAATTGAGATGGCTAGATTTGGTGCAAAACAGATCCATCCACGAACATTTGAACCATTATTATCTAAAAAAATTCCAATGCGAATTAGAAGTAGTTTTGATGTGAACAACCAAGGAACTCTTGTCACATTACCTAATTCTAAATCTCAAGATTCTGTAAAGTGCGTGTCTGCAATTAGAAAAGTAGGATTACTTGATTTAACCGGCGGTATATTGTTTGCAGGACCTGGTGCTGCTGCAAAAATCTTTTCAGTTCTTGCGAAAAATGATATTAATGCAATGATGGTATCGTCAAATCCATCTGAATCCAGCATAACAATTGTTGTAAAAAAAGAAGAACTTCCAAAGGCAGAAAATGCACTAGAAATTAATCTACTTGGAACAACTCTTAAGAAAATTGAAACAATTCCAAATGTTGCTATAATTGCTGTAATTGGTTCTGGAATGAGAGGTAAAGTTGGAATCGCATCTAGAGTATTTATTGCTGCACAAAAATCTAATTCTAATGTTATGATGATTGCACAAGGATCATCGGAGTTAAACTTGGCATTTGTTGTAAAGGATAATGACTGTAAGGCGGTAGTTGAATCATTACATAATGAGTTCAAATTGAACACCATAAAGTAAGATAAGGGATAAATTATTCAAACAATCTTCAATTTTCATGGAAGGTAAACTGTACATTGTTGGAGTTGGTCCAGGTAATAACGATCATATGACATTTCGAGCAAAACAGGTTATTGAAGAAAGTGATACTATAGTTGGTTACACAACTTATGTCGATTTAGTTCAAGATTTGATTCAAGGAAAAGAAATTCATAGTTATGCAATGACCCAAGAAGTAGAACGTGCACATCAATGTATTGATTTAGCTAAAGAGGGAAAAATTGTATCACTTGTTTCAAGCGGTGATCCTGGAATTTATGGAATGGCTGGATTAATTTTTGAAGTACTTGCAGAATCTGGTTGGGACCCAAAAAGTGGTTTGCATGTTGAATTAATTCCTGGAGTCTCTGCATTGAACTCTTGTGCAAGTATAATTGGTTCTCCATTAATGACAGACTTTGCAGTTTGTAGTATGAGTGATCTGATGGTTCCGTGGGAAATTATAGTAAAAAGAGTAGAGGCTGCTGCACAAGGAGACTTTGTTTTAGTAATTTACAATCCTGCAAGTAAGAAAAGAATTCATCAGTTGCAAGATACTCGAAAGATATTACTAAAACATAGAAAACCAACAACACCTGTTGCAATAATTAAAGGAGCATACAGAGAAACTGAAACTGTAATTATGACTGATTTAGAACACATGGAAAATTATGAAGAGCAATTAGGAATGACTAGTACTGTGATTGTTGGCAACTCATCGACATACAACTTTAAGGATTTAATGATTAACCCACGTGGTTACAAATCAAAGTATAATCTTGAAGAACCAGAAATTAAAAACTAGTGACTATTTTTAATTAATTCAAACAATTCATTACTTAATGAAATTTTATCTCTAATAGGAGCAATAATTTTCACCATGTATTCTCCTACTGTATTTTTCAAATCACCTGGGTGTAAATTCTTTTGTGCAAAATCTGCCTCTAACTCTTCATACGAATTGTATGTTATGTTTCCTCCAAATTTTTCGGGTCTTTCTATTGATATTGAATCATATTCGTGAAATACAATTTGTCTTGCAAGTTCCAAGACTGGATTATTCTCTGTTAATCCTTCTTCGCACCAGCCTTTTCTAATCTTCTTTGTAATCTCATCATCAGAATTGTGTATAAAAATTCCAGAATTTGGATCTGATTTACTCATTTTTCCTGGTTCTGTTGTGGCATCACCTTTTGGTTGTGTTAATCCTGGTAACAATGAATGATGTACAGCAACTGGAACCTTCCATTTCATTTTTGGAAAAATTTCTCTTACTAGCATGTGAATTTTTCGTTGGTCCATTCCTGCGTGAACAATGTCTAAATCTAAAGAGTGAATGTCTGCTGCCTGCATTGGTGGATATAGTAATTTTGCTAAATCAATTTTATCTTCATTTTCTGATCTCCCCATAATTGTTAGTGTACGCATTGTTCTTGCAAGTGTCATATGTTTTGTAAATTTCACAAGCTCTGCCCAATACTCTTTTTTTGAATCATAAAGCTCTGTACCCATTACAATGTTTACACCTGGACAAACTAATCGAAATGCATCTGCATAATATTTTGAAACCTTAGAAATTGTCTCTAAATTTCCACCAAGTTTATCATTAATCAAAGTGTGCCAGTCTGCTAAAAATACAGTACAATCAATTCCTGCTTTCATGAAATCATTAATTTTAAAACCTGTGCTGATTAAACTTCCAAGATGTAAAAATCCAGAGATCTCTAATCCAATGTAGTGCTTTGGTTTTGAGTTTGTGTTTAAAAGTTCAATTAACTCTGCTTCATCTTTTACTATTTCTTTTGTAGGTGGTCTTTTGATTAGTTCTACTTTTTCCGCAACATCCATTTTAACAGATTTTTCTTTTGTTTATCTATAAAGTATTGTATTAATTTTTATAATTATATGATAAAATTTGTCGATGTCTATTTTCTATTACACACTAAAAATCTAACATTTCTATTGTATTGTTTGTAATTTTATCAATTGTTTCTGGATAATATTCATTCAATATTCCTTCTATCTGTTCAGGATTTCTTAATGAATACTTGTTTGAAGGTATATCATATTGTTTTTCAATAATCTTTTCTTTGAATAATTCATTTAGATTAACAGATACCACTGAAGGTGATTTTTTGATAAAATCTCTAATTTCAAGTGATGTAGCGGTTCCTTTCTTAAGTAAAAATAAAATTAATTTTTTTTGGCTTGATTTTGTCATATATTTGCAAATTTTAGCTTCTTCAGCTGATATTCCTGCAGGATATAGGCGTGTCACTCTTGGTGTTCTTTCCAGTTCTATAATTTTTTCATCTTCTAATTTTTTTACATAATGACTTAATGTACCATTTCTAATGTTTGAAACTCTCATTATTTCATTAAATCTGATTCCGGGATTTTTATTTACAATTTCTAAAACAGTTTTTCTTCTATCCAATTATTTCTCTATTCTCCTTCTCATTTCTTAGAATATAAATCCATTTTTATAATTTTTTTATTATAAATTTCTAGAAAATATTAAATGTATATTATTAGATTCATCGTTTGTAAAAAACACCGACCGCGAATAATGCTGTCATAATTAATATCGAAATATCTAAAATTTCCCCCCCGCTAAACATATCTTCCTCAGGATGTGGTTGTAAAATTTCTGAATACATGTAAGCTGCTTGTCCAAATCCTAAAACTCCAAATGCAAATGCAGAAAATAACATTCTAGAAATTCTGGTTTTCATGTACGCAATTCCTGCCATTATTGACAAAAATGCTGCTAGAACAAAACCAATCTCATGAATTGCAACATGAAGTAAATGTTCACCTTCTAAAACCTGATTCAAAATCAATGGTATTGATAAGATTGCAATTGAACCAATTATTGCAATAAGAAATATTGAATATTTTTTTTCATTGATTAAGTATATCATAAAAGAATACTCATTCATGAATATTTAATCGAAATCAAATTTTTATTACTAAATTACTCTTCAGGCAATAATTCTTCTTTTGATTTTCTAGGTCTTGTACTCAAATAGAATGCATGTGCACTAATCAAAAATCCTACAGACCAAATTTTTGTTGCAAATATTAAATTCCATGGTCTATCTGGATCTGGATAGTGTACCGCTAGTTTGTCTATATCTGGAGTTGTTCCATCAATTACCATTTGTGATGTAATCTCTGCATTTAGTACTGTAAAACTCCATAAAACTTCGTATAAACAAATTACTGCAAAACCTAACAACATTAGTTGTAGTAAAGCCATTCTGTATGATTGTAATCCAACTGTTCTTTTCCAACCAATTCTTGAAACACAGTACCATGAAATTATACATGCAAATGATAACCATGTAGTGAGGTTTGCAAAGTTTTCAAATGGAACATGTGTGTTTACTAAAACTTCTCCCATTACGTAATATCCAGTTTCTTGCCATTCGCCAATCATCATGACCATTCCATAAATCATGATAGTTACCATCATTGCAGAAGCAGCATAAAATATGTACAGAAAAACTCTGTATTGCTTATCACTTTCTTGTAGATGACGAACTTTCATTTCATCGGTTTTTAATAGACCTACTATAAAATTATTTCAATCACATTATACGATGAAACTAGTAACCATCTTTCTGTCTCTGCCTGTTAATCTCATTTTTTCTCTCATACTCTTTCAAGATATCGTCAGGTGTGAGGTTTAGCTCAAGTGATGCTTGAACAACAAAGTGCCAAATGTCTATCAGCTCTTCTCTTGCTTCTGCTTTATCAAATTCAGTTGGCGTCTTCCACCACTTCCAATTTGTAGTACGTTGTAGTTCTACTGCTTCATGCATTATTGCAGTACACAATGCAGATACTTTACCTTCAGTATCTTTCGGATATCTGTCAAGATTCATCATATCTTCCAATCCTTTCTGCATAGAAAAAATTGAATCCAGTCTATCTTCCATGATTTATAAAAAAAAATCTTATCTATAACTCTTCAAAAAGTAATCATTTTTTCATACTGTCTTATTCTTTTTGAAATATCTGATTTCTTCAATGATGTTAATCCCGCTAATCCATATTTTTCAACAGCAAATGATCCCATTACATTTCCATAAATAATTGATTTTTTAATTTCAGAAAAACTGGTCTTATTTTTTGCAGCCAAGTGTCCAATCATTGCACCTGCAAAAGAATCTCCTGCACCTGTTGGATCTACGACAGATTCTAATGAAAATCCGACAGATGGAAAAATCACATCTTCATGAAATAGTAATGCACCGTGTTCTCCT
Organism: Candidatus Nitrosopelagicus sp.; assembly: GCA_028344155.1. Lineage (GTDB taxonomy): Archaea > Thermoproteota > Nitrososphaeria > Nitrososphaerales > Nitrosopumilaceae > Nitrosopelagicus. The sequence goes on along the minus strand of JAOMAI010000001.1, from coordinate 14,107 downwards.
TTTTTAATTACAACATAGTTGGCTCCCCAACTCATCATTTTTTTTGCACATTTGATCAAATTATCTTCTTTTGTGAGTAACTTTGCCTCTTCATCATTAATCACTACCGCGTCCACTGATTTTATCATTTTAATTACAGCATTACGTTTTGTTGCAATCCAAAATTCTATTGTATCGCACATTGAAAATTTTACATTATCAAATTCTTTTATTATTTTTGCATTTTGTTCTGGATCATTATTTGCTAGATAAACAAATTCTGATTTTTTGTATGCATCAGGTACTTTTGGTTTAAAATCTGCTAATACATTTAATTCTGTTTTGAGTGTTTCACGCACACTCATTGTTGCATCATATTTACCATCATATCTGAATGTTTTTCCATTTAGAACTGTTAGTCCTTTTAGATCAAGATGATTTTTCAATACTGTATGATATTTCTTAGGAAAATCACTACCAACAACCGCAATTAATCCTGGTTTTGTGAAAAAACTTGCTGATACTGCTGCAAATGTTGCTGCTCCGCCTAGTACATTTTTCAAAGTTTTTTTTGGTGTTCTGATTGTATCGAGTGCAGTTGAACCAAAAACCGTTAACATGTATTTTTTAGTAGAAATTATGTATAAATCCCTTGTCAAAAAAATTACTTGTTAATGATTTGTGTATATCTTTTGATTATCTCTCTAAGCTACTTTGAGCTAGCAAAATAAATCAATATTTGCGTAGATTACATATGGCAAAAATCCGAATCAAACAAGGTCCTAATGAAATTGAGATTGATTCTAGGGACTTTTACGTTGATAATGATTCTGTAGGTGAGGTAGTTGAGTCACTAAAGCAATTACTTAATGAAAGATCGCAACCTGATGTGATGAGCTCATTAGAAGATGCTGAATTCCATGAGCCTGAATTTTCATCACCATCTACAATTGCAGTTGATGATATCAGACACAAGTTAAGAATTTTAGAAAAAGATTCTTTCTTTGACCAACCAAAAACTGTCGGTGAAACAGTTGCACAAATGTCTGAATATGGTTGGACTGCAAGTCCATTTGATGTGTCCGTTGCATTAACAAAGATGGCATTTAACAAAGAATTTCTAAAAAATACAGTAGATGATAGAAATCAATATGTTTCAAAAGAAGCACTACTAACAAATTAAAAATCTAAGTTTAATTCTAGATAATCTATACATACTTTGAGAATTACATTATACTATGGATGAAAAACAAGAAATTCCAAAAGAAATTGATGATCATTACAAACTATTTGGAAAAGAAGCATGGGAAGTAGAATATGGTGACAAATGTCCTTTATGTAATTCTAGATTTGATGAATTTGAAGGATGTGCTTGTGATTCAAAAGGCGACTAGTTTTTCTTTAGTTTAAAAATAACTCCGCTAATAATTCCTACAATAATTAGTCCTACAATAATTCCTACAATTGTCATACTATTATCCGAATTTTGTATTTGGCCTTTTTCTAATTCATCTGCAAAAGACAGCGTGTTTTCTTTTCCCCCTTCATTCATTTGACCAAATTCTGAAGATAATTCTGAAGCAGCTTTAGTTCCAGGTATTGGAAGCGCAATTCCTTTCTTTTCCTCTACTTTCTCATTTTTTACTTCGTTTGCTTTCATATTTTCAATTTGTTCTAATCTTTTTTGATGTTCTTCTGGTGTTGCGCCAACAATAGAAATAGTTCCTTCACCAACTGTTCTAAAAGATATACTTACATGAGTTTCATCTTGAGAAAATTCTGTTTTTCTAATTTTATCTATTTGATCTAAACTAATATCATCTTCCACAGTAAAATAAACTTCATATGGATTTAGAAAATTTTCGATAGGAATTTTTAAAATATGTAACTGATCTTTATCTTCTACACTAAAATTTAGTACTTGTGCTCCTCCTTCAATAAATCCCATTTCCGAAATTTCATTATTTGATAAAAATTGTATTTCAAATTTACCTTCACTTGTTGAAATTTCTTTTGTAATTAATTTTTTATCATCAAAATATTCTATTGTTAAATTACATCCTATACAATTGATCCCTCTTGCATCTGTAACATCTATTGGCCTAGAGTTTGCAAAAATTAATTCTATGTCACCATCAAACATTACTAGTACATCAAAGTCAAATGAAAGTTTCTTTTTCCATAGTCCATTTTCTTTTTCCATATAGTTGTCTAAATCATATTCTGCAACTAAATCATAATTACCCAATTTTTGATTTAAAATTATAAATTTTGATTCTTCAAATGTTTCTCCATCATGTGAGAAATTTAATCTGTCACCATCTTCATCTACCACCATCAAATTTGAATGCATACCTGGTAATATCTCGATTATTCTAGGCCTGTCAGTTCCCCATGCACCAGTTTCTATTACGTGTTTGACATGCGTGTTAGAATACTTTCCTACTTCAAAAATTATTGTTTGTTGTTCAATCATTACGCCTAACTCTTCTTGTGCATACACTTGTGATGAAATTGAAACTAATACAAATGAAAATATTATCAATAAAATTTTCTTTTCCAAGGTTTTACTCTTTGATTGAAACTTTGAGCATCTTTGCATCTTCATGAGGACAGTCATTTCCATCCCTATCAAGACTTTCTATTTTATGTGCAACATCCATTCCTTCTGTTACCTCTCCAAATACCGTATATTCTCTATCTAAGAATGTACTATCTTTTGTCACTATGAAAAATTGTGAACCTGCACTATCAGGATCTGTTGCTCTTGCCATTGAAACAATTCCTTCTAAATGTGATCTTGTACTAAATTCTGCTTTTACATTGAATCCTGGTCCGCCCATTCCCCATTGACTTTTTTTATTCAGATCTTTTGTGTTTGGGTCTCCACCTTGAATCATAAATCCAGGAATAACTCTATGAAATAATGTACCATCATAAAATCCATCATTTGCTAATTTAACAAAACTCCTTACAGTTTCTGGTGCTAACTCTGGTAACAAGTTAAATGAAATATTTCCATGATTGGTTTCTATATTTACACTAGTCAATGTCGCAACGACATGCGATTATCATAATAACCTTTTGATCACAATTATTTTTCAATGAAAACCTTTTATCGTTGTAATAATCTGACGATTTCTTTTTAATGAAACTACGAATGACGTTTCTATAATTTTGACAATTGAAATTTTATATAGATCAGTATTACACGATCCTTGTGAATCGTACTAATCAAAGCACTGTAATCAAAGCAGCAATCAATTCTTTGCTTGATAAAGGTATTACAGACAAACAAGACATCTATACTAAAGTCGTTGACGAATTAGGAGTTCCAAGACCAACTGTAAGAAGAGTTGCTCGTGATTTGAGAAATGAACTTTTAGAAAAAATCCAAATACTACAATCTGATACTAAAACATCAACTGCTACTGTAGAAGTTACTGCAGAGCAATAATTCCCCTTTTCTATATTGATCTAGTTCCAAATCTACCATTAACGTTATATTTTGGAGATTTTTCTTGTTCAACAATGGGTTATGTAAGAAACCATCTCGCTACGCTTGTTTCAGGCGTATGGGCGATCGTTTTGACTGGATTATACTTCCCATTAGTTGACTTTGCACCGTCACTTTCATTCATTTTCTTAATGGCTGTACCAATCATGTGGTTTATGGTATTTGTAATATGGATTGCACAGCTAGCAGCAGATCGCAATCATGGGGCAGATCATTCTCATGATGAAAAAAAAAACCATGAATTAACAGAAAAAGAAATTACTACGTACAAACTAGGTTTAGAAAAAGATCTTTCTGACATACATGACGCAAAAGATAACGAAATTTCACACTTAAAAAATGAAATTGAGAATCTTAAGACAAAAGTTGAGATTGAAACGATCCGTGCAGAAATTTATAATCTAAAGATGTTAGCACAACAAAAATAATTATTATTTACAGTGCTCACACTTGAATTCTAAATTATGGTTCTTTTTACAACCGGGACAGCTTTCTGCCCCTCCGAAGTGACATTCACATTCACACTTTTTACTTTCTTCCATTTCCATCATGATGAATTATCAGTCATGTTAATATATTATTGATGCAATATTTTTTTTAATGAAGACAAAAATTGGAATTTTTGCTGGATTATTTGTGCTAGTTGCAATGATTGGTATGTCACCATCCTTTGCTGACTCTAACACAACTGTACTTTCTACAAATGATGGTGTACAACTAACAAAAACTGTTGTACCAATGTCAATTTCTTCTGATAATACAATGCCATGGGCATTCGTCGAAGGTTCAATAGAAAATCATGCAGAAGGTTATCCTGTAATTGTTCAAATTTATCAAAACGATGAACCAGTTCATTTTGCACAAACTAATGTAAATGAAGATGGTACATACGAATACAAATTTCGTGCAAGAAACCTAGATGGAAATAATGCAGTAAATGTATACGAAGGTGATTACGAAGTTAAAATCTTCAAATCAATACAAATTACAGGTAAAAATCTAATCTAATTCCTTTTTGCTAACTCTAATGTTTTATCTACCATTTCATTTAATCTAGATCTTACTTCATCATCTGTAATCTTTCCGTCTTCAATTTTTTCTCCTGTTGAATAGACCGCAGTAGGATTCGTAATTACTCTGAAATATGACATTAATTGTGTAAACAATGTTTGCACATCTCCAAAGCTAATCATCCCACCTGCAACAATAGTAAGTCCTGCAGTTTTTCCTTCAGTTTCCTTATAATTTACGAATTCAAATATATTTTTCAAGGCTGCACTAAACATGGAATTATAGACTGGAACTCCAACTAGCCAGATATCTGCTTCTGTTATATCTTTGGCAGCTTGTAATGTTTTTTCATTATAATTAACCTCATTAGCAGCGCCCTTGAAAGACTCAAAACCATCATCTGCTAGATTGATAAATTTCACATCTACATCTTTTTGATTTACATATTCTAGAACATGTTTCATCATAATCTGTGTATTGCCATTTTTTCTTGGACTTCCAGATAGCACAACAACTTTCATGTATCTTGTCGATTCATACATAATTTAAGTAATAAAAAAGCGGGCTCGAAGGGCTTCGATCCCTCGACCTATAGCTTAGGAAGCTACTGCGCTATCCATGCTGCGCCACGAGCCCAGTAGAAAAATAATTTGAAATAATTTAAGCTTACTTGATATTGGATTTAATCATTTTTTGAATCATATTCCAAGATTCATCTTCTTTTTGTTCCCATTTTTCAAAATAAATCACATCTTTTAGTTCTAATCTTGGAAGCCAACCTGAACGTTCCAAATCTGGTTTTGTTTCAAAATTTGTTACATGACCAAGGCAAAGATATGCAACAGGTACAATATGTTCGGGTAAATTCAATTCTTTTCTTAACACATCATTAGATACTATGCTAACCCAACCTAATCCGATATTTTCTGCTCTTGCAGCCAACCATAAGTTCTGTATTGCACCACAAACACTGTAAATTCCTGCTTCAGGTATACTTGTTGTTCCTATAATGAACGGTCCGAATTTTGTGGGATCATATGTAACGCAAACATTGACATCTGATTCCATTATTCCTTCTAATTTCATTGAAAGATATTCCGATCTTTTTGGATCTTCAACTAATTTTGACGCTCGTTCGTGTTCTTTTTGAAAAGATTCTTTAACTTTTTGTTTAGTTTTCATATCTTTAATCAAAATAAAGTTCCATGGCTGTGAAAATCCAACTGACGGTGCATGATGTGCGGCATGAAGAATTTTTGTTAATGTTTCTTCATTAATTGGTTCTTGTGTAAAATGTGATCTAACGTCCCTTCTTGAGTATACTGCTTTGTAAAATCCTGCCTTTTCCTCATCTGTAAATTCGTCGCTCAATTTTCTAGCCTCATTTTCAACATGTCTTAAACGTTAATAATGTTCTTTCAGAATTTTTAATTCGTGGGCTTGTGGTCTAGTTTGGTTATGATGCTGCCTCGACATGGCAGTGATCGAGTGTTCAAATCACTCCAGGCCCACTTTTAATTTTAAAATTAAGACCTAGTATCAAAATCTAATTCTACAATACTCCATGCTGATTCTACAGTCATTTGTCCTGATGCAGCATATTGTATAACTTGTCCACTGACTATTTTCTTATAGACTGTTTCATTCATCTCTGACATTACAATAGTTAATTTATTTTTTAATGGAATTTCTGCATCCGGGTAAAATGCTGCACGACCTGGCATTGCCACATCTTCTGTTGAGTATGTTCCACTTCCAATTTCACTTCCATCAGCATACAACCTATACGTAATTACTGGAACAGTAACTGTAACCTCACCTGGATTTGCAACTAGAAATGTTACTTTTAGTGTTGCACGACTTTCAACACTATTCACATCAGTTAGTTCAACAGATTCTAATTCAATTGTAGCCATAGAAAGATCGTCATTATCCAAACTTGCATAATAAACAATTCCTCCCATCATTCCTAACAATGCAAGAATTGCAATAACAAGTATTGAACGTCCTGGTGGATTCATTATAATTTTTTTTAGGTTTTATACTAAAAAACCTTGTTAAGAGTCAAATAGAGTTCTAATCATTAATTGTCATGGCACTAGAGCAAGCATTACTAACATGGATTCACATTACAAGTGCAGCAATTTGGGTTGGTGGCTCGTTATTCATAGGTGTTGTATTTGCACCAATTTTAAAAAAAATGTCAATGCCTGTTGAAGAAAGAATACAATTAATGGTACAAGTTGGAAGACGTTTTAATAAATTAGCCTTACCGGCTTTGTTTATCTTAATTGCAACAGGAATGTATCAAGCACATCTTGTATTACAAAAATCTGATATTTTGTATGAAACTAGTTATGGTCATGTACTAATTATTAAAATGATTTTGGTTGCCGCATTGTTAGTTCTATACGCAGTTCATGTGAGAATAATCAGAAAAGATGTTGAAGATAAAATTATTGCTAAAGAAATGCCTCAAGAACAATTACAAAAACTAAGGAAAAAAATTATTATCTTAGGAGAGGTAACTGTTGTCTTATCTATCATAATCTTATTCTTAGCATCAGTACTAAATGCTGGTGGACAATTATGATTGGATTTCTAATAGGTAGATTCCAACCATTTCATCTAGGACATTTAGAGGCAATAAAATTTGCATTGGGTAAAGTTGAGCATCTTCATGTTGGAATAGGTAGTTCAAACAAAAGCCATGAAGAAAGAAATCCTTTCACTGCTGATGAAAGAAAAAAGATGATTCTTTCATCTATAGATGTTGAATTGGAAAAAAAATTGTCAATTCATTATATTCCTGATGTTAATGATCATTCCAAATGGACACATCTTGTAGATGAAATAATTCCTGAATATGATGTTGTTTTTTCTAATGATGATTTTACTCATGAACTTTATGGTAAAAGAGGAAAATCAATTATCTCTGTAGAGCTGAAATCTCGCAGTGATTTATCGGGGACTAATATTCGAAATCTCATCTTAGCCGATCAAAACTGGAAACAATTTCTTCCTTCAGGAACAATAGACGTTTTATCAGAAATTAATCCGAAAAAACGATTGTCAGATCTTTAATTATAAATAACCTTCAAACTTCTCAAGCTTAGGCGATATAAAATTTGGAATATTTAGTAATGTTACCGGGTCCAACAAATGTACCAGAACGTGTTACACGTGCAATGGTTACTCCATCTATTAACCATAGAAGTGATGATTTTGTTGAACTATACGAAGAGTGTGTTAACAACACAAAAAAAATATTTGAAACAGAAGGTGATGCAGTTTGTCTTTCTGCTTCTGGAACAGGTGCAACTGAATGTTCTGTTGTAAATTTAATTAAAAAAGATGATAAAGTAATAATCCCAGTTAACGGTGAATTCAGTACTCGTTTAGCCCAACAAATTGAATGGGCAGGCGGTCAAACAATTAGAATTGAAACTGAACCAGGAATAAATGCAACTTATGATCAAGTCAAAGAGGCATTTGATAACAATAAAGATGTTAAAGCATTCTATTGTGTTTGGAATGAAACCTCAACTGGAACTATGATTAATTATCTTGATAGAATCAAAGACTTGACATCCAGAAATGATTCCTATTATGTTTTAGATGGTGTATCAATTGTTGGTGGAGAAGAACTTCACATGGACAAATGGGGAATCGATATTGCAATGACTGGTGCACAAAAAGCATTTGCATGTCCACCTGGAATATCACCAATTTGTATTAATGGTAGAACCAGAAAATACATGGAAGCAAATCCACCTAATACAATGTATTTCAATTTACCAAGATACTTCAAATATTATGAAGAAGCAAAACATACACCATTTACTCCTGCATTACCAGTTCTTTATGCATACAGAGAAGCAATGAGAATAATCTTAGAAGAAGGAATGGAAAAAAGAATCCAAAGACATAGAACATGTTCTGATGCACTCTATTCTGGATTATCTGCAATAGGATTATCTCCATTTGCAGATGAAAACTCTCGTTCTACAGTTGTAATCGCATTAAATTATCTAGACGGATTAGAAGATAAAATCTTCAGAGATACATTAGCAAAAAAATTCAGAATCTTAGTAGCAGGTGGATTTGGAAACCTAAAAGGTAAAGTTTTCAGAGTTGGCTGTATGGGTGAAGTTGATCGTTATCACGTTATGAGATGTATATCTGGAATTGCATCAACATTAGCAATGATGGGTTATGATACTGACGCTCAAGCAGGTCTTAAGGTAGCTGAGGAAAAACTAAAGCCACTTGATTCCCTTTAGCTTAATATAAGGAAATTCAAAATCGACAACGTTGACATTCAAAAAAGGACAATTAATTTTACTTGATTATACTGCTAAGATAAAAGATAGCGGAGAAGTTTTTGAAAGCACAAATGAGGAAGAAGCAAAAAAACACTCCATTCATGATCCTAATCTAAAATATATGCCAAAACTTGTTTCTGTTGGAGAAGCATGGGTTCTCAAAGGACTAGATGATGCTTTACCTGAAACAAAAGAAGGTGAAAAAAAGACAATCGAAGTTTCTGCTGAAAAAGGATTCGGTGCAAGAGACAAAGGCAAAGTCAGAATGATTCCTCTAAGAAAACTTGGAGAAGATCAAGAAAAAGTATCCGTAGGTGATACCGTAGAAATTGATAACAAAAAAGGAATTATCCGTTTTATCGGTTCAGGTAGAGTTCAAATTGATTACAATCATAGATTTGCAGGAAAAACAATCATCTATGATGTCAACGTAAAAAAATCTCTTGATACAGACGATGATAAAATATCTGAAATTTTAAAATCAAGATTACCTGTAGAAAATGATCAAATCAATTTCAAAAAAACTGGTAATGTAGTAGAAATTACAATTCCTGAAGAAATTTTTAGAGCAGATGGATTAGCAATCATTAAACATTTTACTCAGATGGACTTGTTCAAATTTGTTCCATCACTTGGGAAAGTAAATTTCGTAGAGTCATACGAAAATAAAACAGCCAAAAAAGAAGACAAACCAGTCAAAAAAGAAGAAAAACCAGCAAAATCTGCTGAAAAAAAATCTAAGTAATTATAGAACGCCTGTACTTTTTGCAAGCTTTAATGCGTCTTTTTCAGTCATTTTAACTTCTTTTAATATTGTATATCTCTCAGGTCGTAATGATTGTGCAATAACTAATGCTTTAGCTAAAATCTTTGGTTTTAATCCAATCTCTTTTGCTGTAGTTGGCGCACCCGAGTTCTTCAAAGTTTTTATAATTTTTTTCCAGTTTTGTCCTTGTAATTTTGCAATCATTATAGAACCTATGCCACATTTTTCACCATGTAATCCAATTCCAAATTCTAAATGATCAATTGCATGTGAAAATAGATGTTCTGCACCTGAACAAGGTCTACTACTTCCTGCAATACACGATGCAACTCCTGCACTGATTAATGCCTCAACAATTATTCTAACATCAATTTTATTTTTTGAAAAATTTTCTGCACTTTCAATTAATATCTCTGCACTCATTGAAGCAAGGTTTGCTGAATATCTTCCATAATATTCTCCTACCTTATCACGACCTAATTCCCAATCATGAACTGCAGTTACCTTTGCCATCAAATCACCACATCCACTTGCCAGTAATTTTTTAGGAGCTTTTTTGATTATATCTAAATCCACAAACACACCTAGAGGTGCAGTTGCGACCAGTGAATGTGGTTTTTCACCTCTAACTGAAACAAATGGGCTTGCAATACCATCATGTGATGCAGAGGTAGGTATGCTAACAAATGGTTTTTTTAGATTAAATGAACATAATTTTGCAACATCTACTGAGCGTCCTCCTCCTAAACCTATGATTATATCACTTTTTGTTAATTTGACTTTTTTTTGTATCGCATCAGTTTCTTTTACTTGATTTGATTTTGCTAAATGCCAAACAGCTGAAATTTTTGCATTTTTTAATGACTTATCGATCTCTTTTCCAATTATTTTCTTTACATTCTTACCAGAAATTATTGAAACTTTTTTTGGATTAGAAAGTGATCGTAAAAATTCTCCAACTTGTTCAATGTTCTTTTCACCTACAACGATCTGTCTTGGAAGCTCCATTGTGTGGGACTTAGCCTTCTTGTTCAACACTTCGATCCTATGACAAAGTTATTTAAAAGGGTCTAATATCATTGATATTATCTCAAAACGAGGTTAATCTTATGTCAAACAATGTTGAAGAAAAAATATTACACGGAACAACCACTGTAGGTATCAAGGCTACAGACGGTGTAGTCTTATGTGCGGATATGAGAGCAAGCGCAGGATATTTTATTGCAAATAACAATACAATGAAAATTCAAAAAATCGAACAACATGTTGGTCTTACTTTAGCAGGTGGTGTAGCAGATGCACAAAACATTGTAGATGTATTACGTTATCATGCAAATTTACACAGAATTCAAAATCAAGAACCTATTCCAGTTAACTCATTAGCAAGACTAACATCTTTAATGTTCCATCAAAACAGAGGTTATCCATTCATTGCAGACATCTTAGTAGGTGGTGTTGATGCAAAAGGTCCTGCTTTATTTAATATCGACATGTTTGGCTCTGTAGAAAATAAAAATTATGTAACAACTGGTAGTGGTTCTCCAGTTGCATATGGTCTGTTAGAAGAAGAATATACCAAAGACTTGACACTTGAAGATGCAAAAAATGTTGCATTACGTGCAGTCAAAGCAGCCATAACACGAAATATTGGAACTGGCGATGGAATCAATGTAGCATTGGTTGATAAAAATGGATTCCGTCTTTTAACAGAAGAACAAAAGAAAGCAGTACTTCCTCTTTAAAATAATTGCAAAAAAAACAACAGCAGCAAGCAGATCAATCTAGCCAGAATATAATGGCGACCATACTGACAAGTATACCCAAAGAAGCAAATGTCACAAAAATTGATTATGAGGGTCCTCGTATTGCTCTTTATACAGATACGCCACGCTTTTTGATGGAACATAACGACATAATTTCTACCCTAGTTAATCAAATTAAAAAACGAATTGTAATAAGAACTGATGAAAAAATTAGGAAGTCTGAAGAGGATGCAAGAAAAATTTTAGACACCTTAGTTCCAGATGATGCTGGACTAGAGGCTACATTTTTTGATACTGCAACAGGTGAAGTTTCAATTGAAGTAAAAAGACCATGGCTCTGTCAGAGAAATGCAGAAGAATTTAATCATACAGAAGTTACCGAACAAACAGGTTGGAGACTAAGAATAAGAAAATCAACTACAAAACCATCTAACACAATCAAATCAATCAATTATCAATTAAAAATATCATCTGCAGATAGAGCAAAACAACTAAAATCTATTGGAGAGGAAATCTTTAGACCTAGACTTGTTCAAAAATCTGAAGTATCATTATTAACACTGGGAGGATTTGGACAGGTTGGGCGTTCCTGCATGCTTTTGACTACTCCTGATAGTAAAGTGTTAATTGATTGTGGTATCAACCCCGGTGCACGAACTCCTTCTGAAGCATTTCCTCGTTTAGATTGGGCAAATATTTCATTAGATGAGTTAGATGCTATTGTAATTGGACATGCTCACTTGGACCACACCGGATTCTTGCCTGTATTAACAAAATATGGGTATAAGGGGCCAATTTACTGTACTGAACCAACCCTTCCTATGATGAATCTAATTCAATTAGATGCAATCAAGGTTGCAGGTGCACAAGGACGAACACCGATGTATGCAGAACGAGATGTTCACCAAATTATGAGACAAACAATTGGTCTCTCGTATGGAACCGTCACAGATATTTCTCCTGATATTAAACTTGTATTGGCAAACGCAGGACATATCTTAGGTTCTGCATCATGTCACTTTCATATTGGTAATGGTGATCATAATTTTGTTTACTCTGGTGATATCAAATATGGAAAAAGTATGCTTTTAGAAAGTGCAGATACAAGATTCCCACGTGTTGAAACATTACTAGTCGAAAGTACATACGGTGCAAAAGAAGACATTCAACCAACAAGAGAAGAAGTTGAAGGAGCATTTATCAAATCTGTAAATGAAATTCTCAAAGGTGGTGGTAAAGTTCTAATTCCAATTCCTGCTGTAGGGCGTGCACAAGAGTTGATGATGGTTATTGACAAGTATATGAAATCTGGTCAATTAACAGAATCACCTGTTTTCATGGAAGGAATGATTCAAGAAGCAACCGCAATTCATGAAGCACATCCTGAATATCTTGAGAGATCATTGAAACAGAAAATTTTAGAAACAGACGATAATCCATTTGATTCAGAGTATTTCACAAATATTGAGCATGCAGATGGAAGAGATGAACCATTAAGAGAAGATTCACCATGTATTGTAATTGCAACGTCTGGAATGCTTGAGGGTGGTCCCGTTTTAGAATACTTTAGAAATTTTGCACCAAATCCAAAAAATAAGATTCTTTTTGTTTCTTATCAGGTCAATGGAACTCTAGGACGAAGAGTAATGGATGGTGCAAGACAAGTGACAATTATGGGAAGAGAGGGAAAAGTTGAAGTTGTTACAATTAACTGTGGTACTGAAAAATTAGAGGGATTTAGTGGTCATAGTGATTATAATCAATTAATGTCATATGTGCAAAGATTGAGACCAAAACTTCGTAGAGTTCTTGTTAATCATGGAGAAAGAAGAAAATCTCAAAATCTTTCATCAGCAATTAATAGAATGTATAGAGTTACAACTCATTATCCACAAGTTCAAGAAGCTATAAAATTATTTTAAATCATAATCTGGTTTCCAAATTTTTACATTTGGTGGAGTTACAATGATTCTTTCTTCTCCTAATCTTGCAATGTCTGCTTCTGCATTGCGTGCAATAACATAAAGCTCTTCAACAACCTTACGTAATTTCTCAACATCTGACTGTGCTAACGGTGTAACTCTTAAAATTAGCACCATTCCTTTTTTGATGTCTTCTTTTATTGAATGTAAATCACTAGGATCTCGAATAGTGATTGCTTTCAAGTAAGTTGTGTTTTCTTGTTTTTGCATGAGCTTACTGGCGATCTACACCTTCATAAACTCTTTTGATCTAAAAAAAATTGACAATATTTTTTTGTGCGTAATTACCCTAAAACATAATGTCTAAAGTGTTAGAAGTTCTTTTGTAAATTTGTGCAATAGAATTGGATTTTTTTGTGTTACAACTAATGAATCTTCAATTCGTACACCAAACTTTTTTGGAATGTAAATACCTGGCTCTACAGTTATTGCCATATCTTTCTCTAATTTTGTAGAACTTCGTGGTCCAATTGTTGGTAATTCATGTACATCCAATCCTATTCCATGTCCTGTTGAATGAATAAAATATTTTCCATAACCTGACTCATCAATAATTTTTCTACATGCATCATCAATTTTTTTACAATCTATTTTTGATTTAACAGCTTTTAATCCAGCCTTTTGTGACTCTTTAACAATTTCATAAACATTTTTTTCTTCATTAGATATTTTTCCTATTGCAAATGTTCTTGTTGCATCTGAAACATAACCTTTGTAACGTAATGTCAAATCAACAACAATCAATTCATTTTTTTTAAATTTTC